>NZ_CAJNBJ010000019.1:120943-125032 GCF_905220995.1 Nitrospira defluvii | reverse complement strand
CGGACGGCTCTGCTTCAGTTGGTACCGCACCAGCATCACCATCCCGGATAGCATCGGTCCATTCAATCCCGCCGGCTCCACCGTCGTGTTTGAGATTGCCATTGATGACTATGCGGAAGTGTGGGTGGACGGCAAGTTGCCGCTGGTCTTGGGGCAGCCTGGGGGCCAGTTGATCAAGGGCTTCAATGCGCCGAACCGGGTGGTGTTGACTCGGAATGCCAAGCCAGGTCAAAGGATTCAGCTTGCGGTCTTCGGCATCAACGGCCCACTCTCGAATCCGCCGGGGAATTTCATCTGGGTGCGCTCCGCCACACTCGATTTCTACAGGCCCGATCACATCGGGCCGACGCATTTCGTCAAGACCGAGATCGTGAAGACCGATCCGGTGCTCGATCAGATCGTTGCACCGGGCACGCAGCTGGAACAACTTGCTGGTGGTTTTCTCTTCACCGAGGGCCCGGTGTGGGTCCCGGCCACCGCCGATGCTTCGGGATACCTCCTCTTCAGCGATCCCAACGCCAATACGATCTATCGTTGGTCAGCGGAAGGGCAGGTATCCGTCTTTCGCGCGAAGAGCGGCTACAGCGGCTTCAATGTCGGTGACTACCTTCAGCCGGGCTCGAACGGGCTCACACTCGACCGTAGGGGCCGTCTCACGATCAACCAGCATGGCAATCGCCGTGTCATTCGCGTCGAGCCGCGCGGCAACATCACGGTGCTGGCCGACCGGTATGGCGGCAAGCGGCTCAATAGCCCCAACGATCTCGTCTATCGCTCCGATGACGCCCTCTATTTCACCGATCCGCCGTTTGGACTTCCGAAAGTCTTCGACGATCCGGGCAAGGAGTTGCCCTATAGCGGCGTTTACTGCGTGAAGGACGGCCTGGTGAAATTGGTGAGCACCGAGCTCGATGCGCCTAACGGCATCGCGCTGTCTCCGGACGAGAAGACCCTCTACGTCAACAACTGGAACGACAAACGGAAGGTGATCGTGCGGTACGACGTCAATCCGGATTGCACGCTCTCGAACAGCCGGCTCTTTTTCGATATGACCAATGCGCCGGGATCTGACGCCCTCGATGGTCTCAAGGTCGATCAGCAAGGCAATGTCTATTCGACCGGGCCGGGCGGGCTCTGGATCCTCTCGCCGGATGGCAGGCAACTCGGCCTCATCAAGGGGCCCGAGGATCCGCACAACATGGCCTGGGGCGACGACGACGGCAAGACCCTCTACATCACGGCGCTGACAGGGATCTATCGCATCAGGCTGAATATTGCGGGAGTGCGGCCATGAACGCACTCTGTCCCAGACTCATGGCGGCGACGCTGCTCGGCATGCTCGTTCAGAGCGTCACAATAGGGGCTGAACCAGTTGCGCTGGTGATCACCAGCCTCGATTCCCGATTCGATCAACTCGTTCCGCGCGATGCACGGCTGGAAAAGATCGTCGATGGGTTCACCTGGGTCGAAGGACCGGTCTGGCACAAGCAAGGCGAGTATTTGCTCTTTTCAGACATACCCGCCAATGCCGTCTACAAATGGAAACCTGGTGAAGGCGCCAGTTTGTTCGTGAAGAACAGCGGCTATAGCGGTTCGACGCCCTATGCGGGAAAAGAGCCAGGCTCGAACGGGCTCACGCTCGATGCACAAGGCCGGTTGGTCCTCTGCCGCCATGGCGATCGACAAATCGGGCGGTTGGAATCACATGGAACGATGGTCCCGCTCGTCGACCACTACGATGGACACAAGCTCAACAGTCCGAACGATCTGGTCTTCACATCCAACGGCGATTTGTATTTCACCGATCCTCCGTTCGGACTCCCGAAAGCCTTCGATGATCCGGGCAAGGCTCCGGTGCAAGGGGTCTATCGCCTCTCTCACGATGGAGCGCTCACGCTGCTTATCAATGACATCAAGGCTCCGAACGGGATCGCCTTTTCGCCGGATGAGAAGACCCTCTACGTGTCCGATGTCGATCCGAAGCGTGCGGCCTGGCTGGCCTACGATGTGAAAGCAGACGGCACTGTCGCCGAGGGCCGTGTGCTCTTTGACGCGATGCGTTGGAGAAAAGATCCGTTCTTTGGGCCGGACGGATTCAAGGTCGACCGGAAAGGGAATATCTTCGGTGCGAGACCGGGTGGCATCAGCGTGATCGCGCCGGATGGCACCCTCCTGGGCACGATCGAGACCGGGCAGCCGATGTCCAACGTCGCATGGGGAGAAGACGGGCAGACCCTGTTCATGACTGGTGGTTCATCGGTCTATCGTCTCCGCCTGGCTACAGGCGCGGACCGCTACTAGCTCCCTGTAAGACTCTCCGCCGCCGGCCGACTCTCGTTCAGTACCCTTTCAACTCAAGGAGTCATATGGCCTCACATCGTCGCATTGTTTCCGCTCCACCGCCGCCGATCTCGGCAGAACAGCAGCGCCTTGACGAGGACGCGCAGCGCCGGCGCCACTGGAAACGCTGGGGACCCTATTTGAGCGAGCGCGCCTGGGGAACGGTGCGTGAGGACTACAGCCCCCATGGAACAGCCTGGGACGCGTTCCCCCATGACCAGGCCCGGTCGCGCGCCTATCGCTGGAACGAGGACGGTCTCGCCGGCATTTGCGATCGCCATCAGATCATCTGCTTTGCCTTGGCCTTGTGGAACGGGCGAGACCCGATCTTGAAAGAACGAGTCTTCGGACTCACCGGCAACGAAGGCAACCACGGCGAGGATGTGAAGGAGTATTATTTCTATCTTGACTCGACGCCGACGCATTCCTACATGAAATATCTGTACAAGTACCCGCAGGCAGCGTTCCCCTATGCCAGGCTGGTCGAGGAGAATCGCCGTCGAGGGCGCCATGATCCGGAGTTCGAACTGATCGACAGCGGTGTCTTTGACGGGAACCGGTACTTCGACGTGTGCGTGGAGTATGCCAAAACGACGCCGGAAGATCTGTGCATCCGTATTCAGGTCGTGAATCACGGGCCGGAGGAGGCTCAACTGACGCTCCTTCCGACAATCTGGTTTCGCAACACCTGGTCCTGGGGCACGGACATCCGGCGTCCTCGTTTCAGGCAAGGGGAGTCGATCGACCATATGAGGGTCATCGAGACGCAGCACGAGCATTATGGCCTGCGCCGGTTGCTCTGTGAAGGCGAGCCCACCCTGCTCTTTACAGAAAATGACACCAACAGCCGCCGTCTCTATGGCGATCAAACAGGCCCCCGGTACGTGAAGGACAGCTTTCACGACTATGTCGTGCAGGGTGAGAAGGAGGCGGTGAATCCGAATCATCTGGGGACCAAGGCTGCGGCTCAGTATGTGCTCACGCTCGCGCCCGGTGAGACAGAGACCGTCCGCTTGCGATTGACTGATGATGGCCGGAGCCCGGGATTCGCGGAGCAGGACTTCGAGGCCGTCTTTGCGGCGCGCATTCGTGAAGCGAACGAGTTTTACGACGGCCTTGCACCGGCCCATCTGTCGGAAGACGCGCGCCGCGTACAACGGCAGGCCTTTGCCGGACTGCTCTGGAGCAAACAGTTCTATCACTACGATGTGAATCGATGGCTCAAGGGCGATCCGGCAGGGCAGGCCCCCCCACGTGAACGCCTCCACGGCCGGAACTCGGACTGGATGCACCTCTATAACGCCGATGTCATCTCGATGCCGGATAAGTGGGAGTATCCCTGGTATGCCGCCTGGGATCTCGCGTTTCATTGTATCCCGCTCGCGCTGGTGGACCCGACGTTCGCCAAGGAGCAGCTCGTCCTCATGCTGCGCGAATGGTATATGCACCCCAACGGTCAGATTCCGGCCTATGAATGGGCATTCGGCGACGTGAATCCCCCGGTCCATGCCTGGGCGGCCTGGCGCATCTATAAGATCGACAAGAAGCGGAACGGCGTCGGGGATCGGCGGTTTTTGGAGCGCGTCTTTCACAAACTGCTGCTGAATTTTACCTGGTGGGTGAATCGCAAAGACGCCGAGGGTAAGAACATCTTTCAAGGCGGGTTTCTCGGCCTCGATAACATCGGGGTCTTCGACCGGAGCGCGCCGCTGCCGACCGGCGGCCATATCGAACAGTCGGATGCGACCA
>NZ_CAJNBJ010000019.1:0-120938 GCF_905220995.1 Nitrospira defluvii | reverse complement strand
AGACGGCTTCTTCTACGACGTGTTGCACCTGCCGACCGGGGAAACCCAGCACATGAAGGTCCGCTCGATGGTAGGTCTGATTCCTCTCTTTGCGGTCGAGACGCTCGATTCCGAACTCGTGGACAGCCTGCCGCGCTTCAAGCACCGGATGCAGTGGTTCATCGAGAACCGGCCGGACTTTGCGCAGCATCTGGAAACGCAGTCCTGCGACGGAGGCGTGCGGCGCTTTCTCTCGCTTGTCAGCCGAGATCGCCTGAAATCCGTGTTGCGGTATATGCTGGATGAAGCGGAGTTCTTGTCTCCGTACGGTATCCGCGCGCTCTCGCGTTATCACCGCGATCATCCCTTCGTGATGTCGGTCATGGGCCGTGAGCATCGCGCGGAGTACGAACCGGCGGAATCCGGCACGGGCTTGTTCGGAGGCAATTCGAATTGGCGCGGACCGATCTGGTTCCCGGTCAATTATCTCCTGATCGAGTCGCTGCAAAAGTTCCACTACTTTCTCGGCAATCAGTATCGGGTGGAATGCCCGACGGGGTCGGGCCGTCACTCCACGCTGTGGGAAGTGGCGACCGAGATCTCTCGCCGGTTGATCCATATTTTTCTCCGGAATGCCCACGGAACGCGTCCGGTATTCGGGGGAACCCAGCGATTCCAAGACGATCCCCATTGGCGCCACCATGTCTTGTTCTACGAATATTTTCATGGGGACAATGGCGCAGGAATAGGGGCAAGCCATCAAACGGGTTGGACGGGATTGGTGGCCAAGCTGATTCAGCAATCGGGAGAGTGAAGCAGCCGTCAGCCCTCCCAATCAGCAGGAGCAAGAAGCGGAGGCATTCTTTCAAAGGCTGAGAGTTAAGATGAAACAGGTTCTTGCGCACCAGTGTAAGAAAACGGTTCCTCCATCGACTCAGCTACAGAAGGGCAAGTTAGTACAACGAAGGCGGGGGAAAGGCGCGACGCTCAATCCCTGATGTCGAGTCGTAAGGGGCGGGACGAAGCGAAGAACATTGCGCAACATAATCACCACGTTACTGGCTCATATCACTCTCCCCTGCAAAGAAGTTACCCGGTTGGCTTCTCAAGCTATGGATCGACCGCTGCCCTTGGCGACCCGGCTCAGTCTCCGGCTCCATTATTGGATCTGTGACGCCTGTGCGCGATACCGAGTTCAATTGCACACCATTCGGCAAATATTGCTCCGTTCGGGTGAACGGTGCCGGCACGGCAAGGCTTCGTTTCCCTCTCCTGCCATCAAGACCCGTTTGACAGAAACGTTTCGTGCCAGGCACAAGTAGGCGACCAGGGTCTGTTCCTCGCCATTATGCGTAAGCGGAGAATGGGGAAGCGGCCTTATCTGTTCGGGAAAGGGCGACGATGAAACCACCCATCAGCGACATTGCGTTTACCGAATCTGTGAAGGCGGTTCAACAACGCATGGGGTCACGGAAGCACTATGAGCGGATGGAAACGGATGGTGGGTGGGAGAATACAATCTCCAAGGATCTCGCCGACTTCATCGGCGACCGTGATTCGTGTTATTTGGCCACCGCTAACGTGAAGGGGCAGCCTTATATCCAGCACCGAGGGGGGCCAAAGGGGTTTCTCAAGGTGTTGGATGAGCGTACCCTGGCCTTTGCCGATTTCGCGGGGAATCGGCAGTACATCTCAATCGGAAACCTGTTCGAAAACAACCAAGCCTTTCTGTTTCTCATGGATTACACCAGCCAAACCCGGGTCAAAATCTGGGGCACAGCCGAGGTCGTCGATCATGATCTGCGCCTCATGAAGCAACTCACTGATCCGAGCTATAAAGGGAAGCCCGAACGCGCCATCCGCTTTCACGTTGAAGCATTCGATATCAATTGCCGGCAGCACATTCAACCGCGGTTCACACAAGAGGAGGTTGAAGCCCTCGTGCAACCTCTGCGCGATCGCCTCGCCGAATTGGAGTCAGAGAACAAAGCGTTGAAAAGCCACAGTGCGGCGCGCCTCAGGTAAGCCAATCATTGTGCAGTCTCCAGAGAGTCGCCATAACCTGTCCTGACCGATCGACCTGTTCAGGCCTGAGACGAGGCTCGCTGATTCTCGAATCTGTACGGCAATCTCTGGATCATGCCGTGCGGCATGGAGAGCGGTGATCAGTCCGTAAGTTCCCAGTCAGAATTCCAGGCGACTACCAAAAGATGTCCGTCGGGATCTTGGAACGAACCGGTGTTGCCACCCCAGAATGCATCGTGAGCCGCGTCGGCGTTTATGGCGTCGGCCCGGCTTGCCTGCTCATCACCACCTGTATCTCGGTCTTGCGTGTGACATTGTGTCCGAGTACGAATTCAGTGGCGCTTCGCGGACCAAGCGGCACCTTGGCCTCTTGGGCCATGTCCTTGCACGCCCACAGAGCACGCTTCAAGCCGTTCTGTAAATTAAAGAACGCGACCGCGCCATATTCGAACTCTCGGCCAACGATGCCTTCGTCGATAACCCGAGCTCATCGCGATAGAAGGGCAGCGTCGTTCGAGATTGTCGACACCAAGCGTAATGACGGTGATGCGTGCTTTCATATTGCTATCTCAGTGCGAACATCATGGGAGGAACCGTTGTGCACCTTGAAACAGAGGGTCGGAAATGACAGTCTTTCGACCTAGAGTGGAATTCCGAATCCATACACTTTGGAGGGCCTTTCGTTGAGACTTTGAATTTGTTCGAAAATTGCGAATCCAAGAATAGAAAGCTGACCACCCTTCATTCCCACTGCGAGTACATAGACGAGGTTTTTGGTAGGGCGGTGGCTCAAATAGGTCGTGACGACGTAGGAGTAGTATTTGAGCGCTGCATCCGTGCTCCTTTCCAGCAGTGCTTCATCCATTCGGGGAAGCATCATAGCCATTGGCTGATCTAGGCTCGTCATGTGTTGTGGTAAGCCAAAGCGCGCCGTAAGATCCTCAACGGCCTCATTGAATTTCGATGGTGATACGTCATTCTTCGCTACGTCACTTAAATGGGTGTAGCAGGCACTGCATGATCCTTTCTCCCATTGAGCAAGCCAGTCTTTAAGAAACTGATCCACGGGATCCACCGCTGATTGGGCAACGACACCGAACATCTTCTGTGTTCCCATCCCATGCACACCAATGAAGGTTGTGCTTTTGAATCCACAGGCCGAGGTAAGAAGAAGCGTCACCAACAGTCCAAAGCGTAGCGTCATATCAGCGCTGAAATAAAACATGTTCCTCCTCCACCTCTTTCCAGCAATACCGAATCACCTCAAGACAGAGCCGGCGCGCGCTACGTTCCTTTTAGGGAAATTGCAGGCCGATCGCGAAGGCCGCCGCATAACCTTCGTCTGTGGCTGTCGGAGCGAGCATGAGTTGATCCCCGCCACGCCGGAAAATGCGATCATCCTGGTTTCGCGCGTTGCGCCTGCCCTTCGCGGCATATGGTTGATCAGTATGGACACGATCCGTCAGCCCGTCCTCGAAGTACATTTGCGACGTGAACTCAAAGTGCCGCTCGGCGGCATGCGCAGTACGAACCTTCACGTGAATGTGCACCGTCCGGCCCGCATACCAACCAGGATAGATAGTGACGAACTTGGCTTCGCCATGCGCGTCGGTGATTTGATAGCCACGCAAAAACGTCTGGCCGACGGTGTCGAAGCCGGCATCTCGCACATCCGAGTAGACCCCCAACGCATCGCAGTGCCAGATGTCCACCTGAGCGCCGGCCAGTGGCAGACAGTCTCCGGAGCCAAGCCGGAATATTTGCAATGTCAGCGCGAGTGGGGTCCCGGGTTTGACTTGCCCGGTTGTCGGGTCTGAACGGATGTCGGAACGATTCAAGTGTTCGTCAACGAAATAGGGGCCTTCGGTTTGCTCCGGCCTGCCCACACAGGAGGGAACCTGCGTCCCGGCGATAGACCGCCGAAAAAACAGACCGCCGCCCATGAGCCAGAACGCGCCGGTTGCGCCGAGCAATGCGACCACTTGGCGGCGGGAAAGGAGGTGGCCCAGGGCGATTGTAGAAGCCTTCGATCTACGCACAGACATCCAACTCCTTTGAGGATTTCTGTCCCCGCTCAAATGTGTCTGTCGTTCAGTCCACTTCACCATAGACAGCGGGATGCCTCAGGAAGTAATAGGACTCCGTCTTTAGTGATAGGGACCGTAGGGAAGTCCATTTTCTGAAGACTTGAGTGCCTTAGCGGTGAGCCTACGAGCCGGTACACGGAGATCCTTATCCATGACAACAACAGGTCCGCCGCCACCAGTTACCGTAGGATCGAATTCATCCCGCGCGGTGCTCTTCCAAATGTCCTGCCCCGTGGCAGTATCCACTAACTTGTATTCCGCCGCCACACGAATCAGAGGAATAATCATCCAGGTCGGCTCCCATTCAGTAATGGTAACAGAGAGAACGGCATCCGCACCCGTCAGCTTGTGTAAGTATGACAGGTCAGCAACTGACATATCGGCGGGCATTGCGCCCGCGCCAGTGACGAGGGCTTGTGTTGCAAGCGTGGGAAAGACATAGTACCCACGCTCAATAAATTGTCGGTTTAGTGTCATCTCAAAAGCCAGTCCTGCCTGCGGGTTGCCAGACTTGTTGATGGGAGGGAGCACGAGTACCGAGGGGTATCGGTGCGGTGAGGACGAATCTCCCGACAATCGCAGTCCAGTGTTCCAAATAACTGTGAGCAAGTTTTCGGTGAACTGTTTGGATTCAGGATATTGCTCACTTTCCTTGCTAATCTGCCTCATCGCCTCGGCCTTGTTCCCCGCCATGTGAAGAAGGATGCCATGATCGGCATAAACCCCAGGGGGAATTATGGCTGAAACCATTTCGGCGGAAACGATAGATTGATCCAACAATGCGGCACTCTGATTGACACCATCCGGTCCGCCTAGCGCCAACAAGCTCTGCTCGTACACACCTAAGTCGTACGTCGCCTTGCACCCGGCTAGTTGAAGGACCATCACTAGACCAGACAGTATCTTATATATTAGGGGAATCACACAGGCTCGCGGAGGATTGGCAATGAAGCGGTCACTCTTTCGGGACATTCCAGGGCACCCCCTGCAAGATGGTATCTATCTCACGAGTTGCTTCGAAGCTAGCGGGGTAGGTAATGCGGTATTTCAGTGTCCAGGTACCACCTACAAAATTAAACATACACAAGTGGGATCGGAGCGGTTGTCGTTTCCCCGCGAACTGATCCTCGTATTCGAACGTGGTCATCCTTCCGACGCGGAGAGTTCCGCCAATCGGAACTGAAATCTCTGTGTCTTCGATCAGCCGCGCGCTAGGCCGGGGCTGTAGGACTTCGCGCATGCGCGCTTCAAACTCCCTCTTTGCGAGGAATGTCCGTGCCGAGGCCACTGTTCCTGGAGGTGAGCCAATAGAGACCAATGACGGGGAGGGATATACATAGACAGTCGCGGCGATTTTTTGTTGCCTCAAGTAGAGGTCGTAACCTGCACTGAGATCCAAACCATCCTGATCATAGCGTTGAATCAGGCTTCGACGAAAATCGCCCACAGCCAGAGGGAAGGTCATTCCCGAACGCTCATGTGTATAGGCGCCTTCGGAGAAAATAACTTGGGGCTGATTAAGCGGACGTGGTCGAGCGGGACAGCCAGCGAGCAGACTCGAGAGCAGAATAACAACGGATATGGCGATTAACTTGGTCATTTGGCGCGGATTCTAAGCAGCTTACCATTGAAAATGAATTTCGGGTAGAAAGCAGCTGAATGCCTCGTGCGGAGAAATAGGCGGCGGATATGTACCCAAGCGAAGGCTGCCGGAGCCTCTCTTGCAAGAGACCCCGGCGGCGGTGAAGAGCAGTCGCCGTAGGGTTACTGTACTTCGACGTTGATGCTCTGGGTGGCGGCGAGGAGGGCATGATCCTTTGTCGCGCCGGTCACGGTCACCTTGTGTTTGCCTTTGGGAATGCCCTTGAACGTTCCTCCGAAGCCCTTTTGGTACTGATCGTCCAGATACACGTGGGCATGCGCGGCTTGCGAGCCCTTCGTCAAATCATACTTCAGCTCAAAGCTATCGCCGACCTTGTCTCCATCCTTGGGAGCCGTAATCACGATCTTCGACCCGTCCTCGATCGGCTTGTCTGCGGCAAAGACCGGCGCTCCGCTGAGTGCGCCCACTAATGCGATACCCAGACCCACAATTCCGATGCTTTTCATCACATACATAACGGCCTCCTTGTTTGAACCAGTGAATGATCACGACACCCTATCACCCCTACGGATCAACCGCTCGGTTGGATTCTTTTCTCCGGTGTAAGACAATGCCGGTTCTTCCGACTACCTGCCATGGCGACTCACTACGACATCATCATCATCGGGACCGGGCCTGGCGGGGGCACGCTGGCCTATAAGCTGGCGCCGTCGGGGAAAAAGATTCTCTTGTTGGAGCGGGGCGGATACCTGCCGCGTGAGAAGGACAACTGGAGTTCCAAGACCGTCTTCATCGACAACAAGTACAAGGCCAAGGAAACCTGGAAGGACAAACACGGGGGTACGTTTCACCCTGGCATCCACTACAATGTCGGCGGGAATTCGAAGGTCTACGGCGCGGCGCTCTTGCGCATGCGGGCACAGGATTTCGGCGAGGTCAAACATTACGGCGGGATTTCACCGGAATGGCCGATCGGCTACGACGACCTTGAGCCCTATTACACCCAGGCTGAGTATTTGTACCACGTGCACGGCAACCGCGGGGAAGACCCGACGGAACCGAAGGCCAGCGCGCCGTACAAGTATCCTGCGCTCACTCACGAGCCTCGCATTCAGGTGCTGCATGAGGATTGGCAGAAGTGCGGCTACAAGCCCTTTCATCTGCCGGTCGGGGTGATGCTGGACGAACAGCAGAAGGAGCATAGTGCCTGCATCCGATGCAACACCTGTGACGGTTTCCCCTGTCTGGTGAATGCCAAGGCCGACTCGCAAGTGGTCTGTGTCGATCCGGCGTTGCAGTATCCGAACGTGACGCTGCTCACCAACGCACTGGTCGTCAGATTGGAGTCGAGGGGGACAGGCCGTGAAGTCACGGGCGTCGTCGTGGAGCGCGACGGCTGGACGGACATCTTCACAGGCAACATTGTGGTGGTCTCAGCCGGCGCGATCAACTCGGCCGCGCTCTTGTTAAAGTCCGCGAACGGGAAACATCCCAATGGGCTTGCCAATTCCTCCGACCTGGTGGGCCGGAACTACATGTGTCACAACAATTCGGCCATGCTGGCGATCTCCAGGCTGCCGAACCCGACGGTCTTTCAAAAAACCATCGGCCTCAACGACTTCTACTTTCCCTCGACTGAGTGGAATTATCCCATGGGCCACATCTCGATGATCGGGAAGCAGAATCTGGATTCGCTGCGGGCCGGTGCGCCGGCCTTTGCGCCGGGGCTTGCCCTCGACAAGATGGCGAAACATTCGCTCGACTTCTGGATGACCTCGGAAGATCTGCCCGATCCGAACAACCGCGTGCTTGTCGGCAAGGACGGGAGCATCACACTCGCCTATACGGAAAACAATCTGGAGGCGCATCAGCGATTGGCTGCCAAGCTCAAGAGCATGCTCAATCATCTAGGCTGCGAAGAACATCTGCTGCCCACACACCTGTATCTGGGGAAGAAGATTCCGATTGCCGGCACGGCACACCAGTGCGGGACAGTCCGCTTCGGGCGTGATCCAAAGACCAGCGTGCTGGACGTGCACTGCAAGGCGCACGATCTGGATAATCTCTACGTTGTGGATGCAAGCTTCTTCGTCTCGAGCTCAGCGGTCAATCCCTCACTGACGATCATCGCGAACGCCCTGCGAGTAGGGGATCATCTGCTCTCAAGACTTGCGTGAAACAACCGGCGTGAAAGGTGAAACGTGAAGAGTTTTGCCAGGAAGATTGTGCTCACCGCCCTGCCATTCCTTGTATGTTTCACCGTGCCATCGGAGGCCCAGGTTGCAGTCCAATCCGTCGCCTCCGTCGGCTTCACCGTCTCGGACATGGACCGATCCATCGCCTTCTACCGTGACGTATTGACGTTCACGCCGCTGAGTGACGTGGAGGTCGATGGGCCTGAATATGATCAATTCTGGGGTCTGTTCGGCGTGCGCGCGCGAGTGGTGAGGCTGCAACTCGGCGAACAGGAACTGGTGCTGACCGAGTTTCTCTCGCCCCCGGACCTGCGGCCGATTCCGATGCCGTCTTACAGCCATGATCTCTGGTTCCAGCACTGCGCCATCGTCGTGCGCGACATGGAGGCCGCCTGGGCGCAGCTGCGGAAGCACCATGTCCGCCAGGTATCACCGCGGCCGCAGACCATCCCGAGGTCGAATGTCGCCGCCGCCGGCATCAAGGCCATGAAATTTCGAGATCCGGACGGACATAATCTCGAACTGCTCTGGTTCCCGGATGGCAAGGGGCATCCACGCTGGCAGAGGGGCGGGACCGACCTGTTCCTGGGGATCGATCACACGGCGATGACGGTCCGGAGCACGGAGAACAGCACCAAGTTTTATCGCGACTTGTTGGGGATGACGGTTGCCGGAGGCACGCTCAATATGGGCGCGACCCAACAGTATCTCGACAGTTTGCCCGGCGCCCGTACACGCGTCACCGGCCTGGCCCCGAAGCTGAACCCGCCGAGCCTGGAATTTCTGGAATATGAACTCCCGACGGCGGGACGGCCTTTCCCCATCGATTCGCACCCGACCGATCTCTGGCACTGGCAGACGACGCTCGTGGTGTCCGATGTGGAGGCAGCCGCATCAGCCCTGCGAGACGGGGCGCAGTTTGTGTCATCCGGCGTGGTGACGTTGCCGGATAAGAGTGTGGGATTCGGGAAAGGCTTCCTGGTGCGAGATCCCGATGGACATGTGATGCAAGTGGTTTCACCATGAGCGCCATAACGATGGTCTCCACAGGGATGCTGCGCACGATGACGACCTGGATCAAACTGGGGTGTGGCGCCCTGGCGGTGGCCGCCGCTTGGTGGGGGGGCTCCTCATTCGACTATGAGCGATATTTTTCGCCGACCGCGCTCGCGCAATGGATCAATGAGGCCGGCCCGCTGGGGCCGCTGCTGCTGATCGGAGGCATGGTCGGGGCCGTGATCGTCCCGCCGATCCCCAGTTTGCCGTTGGACCTCGCAGCCGGAGCGGCCTTCGGCCCATTCTACGGCGCACTCTATGCCGTGATCGGCGCGGAGATCGGCGCGATCGTTTGTTTTCTCATAGCGCGTGTGTTGGGACGCGAGGCGCTGTCGCATCTCATGAAGACGGAGCATACGTTTTGCCGGATGTGTACGGACCATCAGTTGATGGGCGCCATGTTCGTCGCCCGGTTCATCCCGATCTTTTCATTCGACGTGGTGAGTTACGGCGCCGGCCTCACGAATATGTCGCTCAAAACCTTCGCGCTGGCCACCCTGTTCGGCATGGCGCCGCCGACCTTTGCGTTCGTTTATCTGGGTAGCAGCGTCGTCAGCGCCCAATGGCCGTTGATTGCCGTCGGCGTCGTGATGGTCGCCTGCTTTCTGGCCATGCCCAAGATTCTGGCTCAGTACCGGACGAGTCGCTTCGCCCGGCTCTTCCTTGGACCGCCGCCGGACCCGGCGGCGGTCCGAAGGGAAATCCCCCTACAGATCCGCTGTATAGGCTGCGGCGCACGGCTTTCGCCTCCATGACTGCCCCCGTTGTGCCCGCGTTCCCCTTGGTTGCGGGACTTTCCCCTCCGGTGCTAGACTTTGCGCGATTTTTCCTGCCCTCCACGGTCCTCAGTAGGTGAGTGCGATGGCATCTCCCGACCTTGAAGAAGCCCTCCGACGCAGCGAGGAATTGGCCGCTCGCCTGATCGAAAGCAGTCGCGATTGCATCAAGGTGCTTGATCTCAACGGGCATCTTCTGTCCATGAATGCTCACGGTATGACGGCGCTGGAGATCTGCGACTTCGGCCCGCTGGTCGGTTCCCCTTGGATTGAGTTCTGGGACGGGCAAGACCGGGAGCAGGCGCGTGCCGCTGTCGAAGAAGCGCGTCAAGGTCGAGTCGGTCGATTCACCGGATTCTTCGCCACAGCACAAACCAAGACGCCGAAATGGTGGGATGTCTCGGTGACCGCCATTCTCGGCAAAGACGGCAAGCCCGAGCAGCTGCTCGCGATTTCGCGCGATGTCACGAGGCTGAAGGAAGCCGAGCAGGCGATTCAGCAAGCCTACGGCCGATTGGAACAGCAGGTTGCCGCCAGGACGCGTGATCTTGCGCAGACCGGCCTTGTGCTTCGGCAGATCGTCGAAGGGGTCGAGTCGAAAATCGGTGAACAGTTTTTTCCCTCGCTCGTGCAGCAGCTGGCCACCGCGCTCGGCGTGGATTATGCCTATGTGTCCGAGCTCAGAGAGGATGGCATCAGCTTCCGATCCAGAGCGGGATGGGGCAAAGGGCAGCCGCTTCCCCAGTTCGACGTGCCGGCACACGGCCCCTGCGAAACTGTGCTGACACGCAAATGTGTCCACCATCCGGACCAACTACGCGAGCTGTATCCTCACGTTCAACTCATCCAGGACATCGGCGTCGAGAGCTACTGTGGGGTGCCGATTGTGGATGGCTCGGACCGGGTCATCGGGCACCTGGCAATCATGGATTCCAAGCCGATGCTCGATCCCGTGCGGACGACATCGACCCTTGGCATCTTTGCCATGCGAGCGGCTGCGGAGTTCGAGCGGTTACGGTTTGAACGAGCGCTATGCAAGAGCGATCTCACGTTGCGGAAGATCGATGAAGGAACGGCCGCCACGACAGGCGCAGATTTTTTCAATTCGCTGGTCAAGAGTCTCGCGGAAGCGCTCCAGACCAGATACGCCTTCGTCTCCAAGTTTGTCAGCGGTTCGCATACGCGTGTGCGCACGCTGGCGTTCTGGCATGGCGACGGCTTCCTCGACAACTTCGAATACGACCTGCCCCACACTCCTTGCGAGCGCGTGTTAGCGGGAGAAGTGTGTCTGTTCCCGGAGAAGGTACAAGACTTGTTTCCCGAGCATCGGGAGGACTTGGCCAAGCTGGGTGTCGAGAGTTACCTTGCCATTCCTGTGTCGGACCGCTCCGGTGCAGTCATGGGGCATCTCGCCGTCATGGATACCAAGCCGATGCACGACGACCCTCGGGTGCTGTCGGTGTTCAAAATTTTCGGGGTCCGGGCAGGTGCCGAGTTGGAGCGAGAACGCCTGGATACCCGGCTGAAGGAGAACGAGGAGCGATTGCGGGACCTTTTTGACGAGGCTCCCATTGCCTATGTGCACGAAGGATTGGACACCCGCTTTCTGCGGGCCAATCGCGCGGCGATGCGGAGCCTGGGTATCACGCCGGAAGAAGTCAACGGGACGTATGGCCGCAGTTTTATTCCGGACACGCCGGATGCCCAGCGCCGCTTAAAGGAAGCCTTCGATTCCGTCGGCCGTGGTGCCGATACCAGCGGCGTGGTGCTGGAATTGCGCCGTAAGGACAACGGCAAGCCGCTCTGGATCCAGTGGTGGTCGAAGCCGGATCCCAGTGGTACCTACACCCGCACCATGTTCGTGGACATTACCGAGCGTGTGCTGATGGAGCAGGAAAAGGCCCGGCTCGAAGCGCAGAACGTCTACCTGCAAGAAGAAATCAAGGGCGCGCACAATTTCGAAGAACTGATCGGGTCGTCGACGTCGCTCAGAAAAGTGCTGAAGAACGTGGAGCGGGTGGCGCCGACCGATTCGACGGTGCTCATCACCGGTGAGACCGGCACCGGCAAGGAACTGATTGCGCGCGCGGTTCATAATCTGAGCCCTCGTAAGGATCGGCCTTTGGTGAAGGTGAACTGCGCCGCCATCCCGGCCGGCCTGATCGAAAGCGAACTCTTTGGCCACGAAAAGGGCGCTTTCACCGGCGCGCTGACGAAGAAGATGGGCCGCTTTGAAGTGGCGGATAAGGGCACGATTTTTCTCGATGAGATCGGCGATTTACCGCTGGATCTGCAATCGAAGCTGCTGCGTGTGTTACAGGAAGGCGAATTCGAGCGGGTCGGCGGTACGCAGACCTTCAAAGTGAAGGTGCGGGTGATCGCCGCCACGAACCGGGATCTGGCACAGCAGTCGAAGGCCGGTCAATACCGTCCCGATCTCTATTACCGGCTGAACGTGTTTCCGATTCACCTGCCGCCGTTGCGCGAGCGCGAGAGCGATATCCCGCTGCTGGTGCAGTACTTCGTCCGCAAGTTCGCCGCGAACTTCGGGAAGAAGATCGACCGGATTCCTGAACGGATGATGACGGCGTTCCAGCGTTATCCCTGGCCGGGCAACATCCGCGAACTGGAACATGTCATCGAACGGGCGGTCATTCTTAGCGAAGGACCGGAATTGGAACCGATCGAGTGGTTGTCGTCGTCTGACGGCAAGGCCGGTCAGGCCAAGACGCACACCCTCCAGGAAGCAGAACGGCAGCACATTGTCGACGTGTTGGAGCAGACCAGCTGGCGCGTGAGTGGTCCCAAGGGCGCGGCTGCCGTTCTTGGATTGAAACCGACGACCCTTGAAGCCAAGATGAAAAAGCTCGGCATCGAACGCAAGCATCGTGAAGCGTAAAGCATCGTTCGTGAGACGCGAACCGGCATAACGATCCGTATCTTTTCCCGCCTCCCTTTTTCTGATCGTTCCCAATCCGTCACATCCCACGTCGATTCCCCAGCGAGATTCGCTCACGATCCACGAACGACGATCTTTTCTCCCAATATATCGTGACGGTCCCAATATTTTGGGAATCCATCTTGCGCTGACAGACGGCTGATTCCAGCAACGTTCTTCCATTTCTCATTGCATTGACGAGCACTTAGCCTATCAGGCGGCACTGCCGCGCTGTGTGGCATCGCTGTTGCTGATGAGTCTGCTCAGTGCAGGAGAGCAAAGGAGATGCTGGAGCGATGTTGAAGATCACCAAAACTCACGAAAGCGGAAGCGACGTTCTCCTCAAGCTGGAAGGAAAGATCACGGCGCAGTGGGCCGATCTCCTCGACGGCGAGTGCCGCTCGTTTCTCCGACAGAAGAAGACCGTCTATCTGGACTGTTCTCATGTGGATTTTATCGATCAGCGAGGAGTGGAGGTGGTCAAGAACTTCCCTTCCACCCAAGTTACCCTGATGAGCGCTCCCGGTTTTGTGACGGAGTTGCTGCAGATTGGAGGCCAGTCATGAATTCAGCCATCACCACCTATCACGAATCGACGGGACAGTCCTTGCTGGCCGGAGAATCGACGGTCGTTTCGACAGGCACGCCGTCCCCGCAGGCAGAGCGGACCCTCCTTGCCAGGCTCCGCGCCGGTGATGAGGGTGCGTTCGGCGAGTTGGTCGACAAACATCACGGCGCACTGATTCGGATGGCCCTGAGCCATGTGGCGGATCGGGAGGTGGCCGAGGAAGTGGTGCAAGACACGTGGATAGCCGTGATCGAAGGGTTGTCCCGCTTCGAGGGACGCTCGTCGCTGCGGACCTGGATTTTCGGGATTCTGATTCATAAGGCGAAGGACCGGGGCGTGCGCGAGAAGCGGCACACGACGTTCTCCGCTCTCGAGTCCTACGAGGACGACCAGGACGAAGCGATCGATCCCTCCCGTTTCCAACAATCAGGCGAATGGGCTGGCCATTGGGCCTTTCCTCCGCAACCGTGGGACGACCAAACCCCGGAGAAACTGTTGGCCTCTCAGCAGGCGGTTTCTGCCATGAACCAGGCGATCGAGGCGTTGCCCAGAAACTTGAAGGAGGTCTTGATTCTTCGCGATGTCGATGGGCTGGAATCACAGGAGGTGTGCGAGTTGCTGAAGATCACGGAAACCAATCTGTATGTGCGCTTACACCGGGCCCGGGAGCGCGTGCGCCGGGCGGCGGAGGTCTATCTGGAAGGGGTGCCTCAGGCAGTGTAAGAAATGCCTGAACGGGGAGACTCAGGGATGAATACCATCATTGGAGGTCCTCCCCATGGCACACGATTCGTCTGAACGCACGGCACCGGACATCACGTGCCGTGAGGTGGTCGGCTGGACCTCGGCGTACCTCGATGACCATGTGGGTGATCCGATAAACGTTCGCCTGGCCCTGCATCTGTCCACCTGTGTCGGTTGTGGGACGTATGTGAAACAGATTGCGTCCATTCGGAACCTGCTTGGATTGCTGCCGGGAGCAGTCGAAGAACCGGCCCGGCGTGACCGATTGCGCCGGATATTCTCAGCGCGACAGCAGCGGCTGTAGTCGGCCACATGAGCGCAGCACGCCCCCGTGAGACGGGGCAATCCACCGATTTCTCACGGACACAAGTGGCAGCCATTCGTCCGCGAGCTTCTTTCAGCCCTGTCATGTCACAGGGAAGTCGCGATCGACAAAAGCCATGAGACTTCTCCCGACGGGGTCGCTATAGTGTAACCTGGTTCCATTGTGCACGACCATTTGATGGGATCAGGTCTTCTGGTAGCGATCTGTCAGCATGAGGAGGCGCATGGAGAGCGCACTACTTTACGACCGGCTGCAGTTTGCCGTTACCTCCACCTTTCACTATCTCTTTCCGCAATTGACGATGGGCCTGGCCCTGCTGCTGGTCTATTTGCGGACCAGGGATCTGCTGAGTGCCGACGATCATTTTCATCACGTGGCCCGGTTCTGGACCGGCATCTTCGCGCTGAGTTTTGCCTTTGGCGTGGTGACCGGCATTCCGTTGGAATTTCAATTCGGCACGAACTGGGCGAAGTTCTCCAATTACGCCGGGGGAATCATCGGGCAAACCCTGGCGATGGAAGGGGTGTTCGCGTTCTTCCTGGAGTCTTCTTTCCTGGGCCTGCTGCTGTTCGGTGAGAATCGATTCAGCCGCCGTGTGCAGTGGTTTGCCGCGCTGATGCTGTTCCTGGGCTCCTGGCTGTCCGGGTACTTCATCCTGGCCACCAACGCCTGGATGCAGCATCCTGTGGCCTATCGTGTGGCCGAGGATGGTCGCCTAGTCGTGGACAGTGTGATCGGGTTGCTGACCAATCCCTGGCTCTTCTGGCAGTTCGCCCACAACATGACTGCTGCAGTGGTGACCGGGTCCTTCGTGATGGCAGCGGTCGGCGCCTTCTATCTATTGGCTGGTCAGCACCGCTCCCATGCCAAAACCTATCTACGCACCGGGGTGGTCGTCGGGGCCGTCGCTTCCGTGTTGATGATCTCGCCGACGGGACATGAAAACGCCAGGCAGGTGTTCGAGTATCAGCCGATCAAGGGTGCCGCATTCGAGGGGCTGTTTCGCACCGAGCGGGGAGCCGATGTCGTGTTGGTCGGCCAGCCGAATGTGGAAACCATGACCATCGATAATCCACTGGTGATCCCATCCGCCCTGAGTCTGCTCGTGTATTATGACCTCTATGCCAATGTGAAGGGACTCGATGTATTCGCGCCGCGAGAGTGGCCTGACAACATCCCGCTTCTCTACTACTCGTACCACATCATGGCCGGACTGGGGACCATTCTGGTGGCCGTGATGGGACTGGCACTCCTGTGGTTATGGCGGGGGAGGCTCTTCGAGACGACCTGGTTGCTTTGGTTGCTCATGCTCAGCGTCCCGTTTCCCTATATCGCCACCACGGCCGGGTGGATGACGACCGAACTGGGTCGTCAACCCTGGCTCGTATACGGTCTGCTCCATACGGCCGACGGCGTCTCCCCGTTAGTCCATTCAGGGAATGCGCTGTTCACGCTCATCGGGTTTCTCGGCCTTTACCTGTTCCTCGGCCTGCTCTTTCTGTTTCTGCTGGCCGAGACGATTCGACATGGACCGGCAGAGGTAGCGACTGGAGACGTCATGCCGGGCTGATTGGAGAACAGTCGCGCGATGGAAACCTTCTGGTTTGGCGCCGTCACGTTGATGCTGGCGGTCTACGTGGTGCTCGATGGCTACGATTTCGGGGTCGGCATGGTATACCCCTTTGTCGCTCGGACGGATAAAGACAAACGGGTGATCCTGGCGGCCATCGGCCCGGTCTGGAGCGGCAATGAAGTATGGTTGATCGCCGCAGGAGCCGTCCTGTTTATGGCCTTTCCCAAGGCCTATGCCGCAGGTTTCAGCGGTTTCTACCTCGCGCTGATCATTGTCCTCTGGTTGCTGATGGGCCGCGGTCTGGCCATTGAACTGCGCGGGCACCTGGACCATCCTCTCTGGAGAGAGTTCTGGGATGTGGTATTCGCCGTCACCAGTGCGTTACTGGCGATCGTGTTCGGGGCCGCGCTGGGCAACTTGATTCGCGGTGTGCCGTTGAATGCCGAGGGTTACTTCTTTGTGGCACTCTGGACCGACTTCCTCCCAGGCCCTGAGCCGGGCATTCTCGATTGGTTCACGCTGTTGCTGGCACTCACCAGCGTCGTGCTCCTGACCATGCACGGGGCCAATTTTCTGGCCATGAAAACCACCAGCGAGTTGCAGGCCAGGGCCCGGCGCGTCGCTCGCTTGACCGGGTATGCCACGGCCCTGCTGGTCGCGTCGGTTCTGCCGGTGCTCTCTCTGGTACAGCCGTCTCTTCGGCTGAACTACGATGCCCATCCGATCGGGTATGGTCTGCCATTGATCGCACTCGCCGCGCTGATAGCCGTGCAGGTATTTAGAGCACAAGATCGAGATGTGGCGGCGTTCACCTCATCGAGTCTGCTCCTGCTGGGCTTGCTCGGAGGCATTGCATGGGGGTCCTATCCAAATATTCTCATCGCGACGACTGATCCTGCCCACAGTTTGACGGTTACCAACGCCTCGGCCGGGAGCGATGGTCTGCAAGCGGCCTTTTGGTGGTTTATGATCGGACTGGCCACCGTCATTGCCTATCAGATCTGTATCCACCGCCTCTTCTGGGGTCCCGTGAAACCGGGATCCGGCGATTTCTCTGCTCACTAACCAGCCCGTAAGATTTTTCCCTCTCTGCTGACGAAGTAGCAGGTCCACCGCCTGCTGCGTTCAGGGAGAAGACATCATGAAAGCCGTCGCCGTTATTCCAGGACAGCCGGATTCCATTCACCTTGCCGAATTGCCGAAGCCGTCCGTCCACGAGATTCCGAACGGCCGTGGGGTGCTGGTGCAGGTATTGCGTGTCGGAATCGATGGCACGGATAAAGAAATCAACGCCGCCGAGTATGGGATGGCTCCTCCGGGTGACGACTTTCTCGTGATCGGTCATGAGTGTCTGGGCCGGGTGCTGGAAGTCGGCCCCGCTGTCACTGAGTTCACGCCTGGTGATTATGTGGTGCCCACAGTGCGGCGGCCGGGCGGCAGCTTCTACGACCAGATCGGCCAATACGACATGACGAGCGAAGATACCTATTTCGAACGGGGCATCAACCTTCGGCACGGCTATTTGACGGAACGGTTCGTAGATGACCCCGAATACCTCGTGAAGATTCCGAAGGGGCTGAAGCCCGTGGCCGTCTTGTTGGAACCAGCGTCGATCATTGAGAAGGGGATTATCCAGGCCTATGAAGCCCAGCGGCGTTTCAAAATCTGGCGTCCAAGGAAAGCCGCTGTCTTGGGTGCGGGAACCGTCGGGTTACTGGCCGCCCTCTCGCTGAAAATGAAGGGGTTCGATGTGACCAGCTTCGGCAAGCAGGGCGGGCCGTCGCGTAATCTTGACCTCTTGGCGGAACTCGGCGTGCGCTACATTTCCACGAGCGACCTGTCGATTCGGGAGGCCGCGAGGCGTTTCGGTCCCTTTGATTTGATGTTCGAGGCGACCGGGTACTCTCCGGTGGTGTTCGAAGCGATGGAATGTTTGGGCAAGAACGGTGTGCTGGTGCTGGCGAGTGTAACCGGTGGGGACCGCGAGCATCCGATCCCTGCCGACAAGATCAACTTGGATTTCGTGCTGGGCAACAAGCTGGTCGTCGGAACGGTCAATGCCAACCGGGAATATTTTGAAGCTGGGGTCTATGACTTCGCGCGGGCGGAGCTGGAGTTTTCCGGCTGGCTGTCGAAACTCCTCACCCATCCGGTAGAAGGCCTCGACAACTACCGGGACATGATGCGGTTGCTGACAGAGGAGCGTGGCGCGATCAAGGTCTACGTGAATGTGGCCTACGACCAGCAGGACCAGACGCCTCGCCTTGGTCATGAGGCGAAGCCGCGATGCACAATCCCGAATGGATGAGAACAATGGGCGCAACGCAACGAGTGATATCCGGGATGCTTCTGATCCTGCTGTTCGTCGCACCTTCATGGGGCGGGCAGTTCTTTGAGCAAGACGGCATGGCGATTCGAGGCTACGACCCGGTTGCCTATTTCACGAGGGGGACACCCATGCAGGGAGTTCCCGAGTTCCACGCCGTCTTTCAAGGATCGATCTTTTACTTTGCCTCGGCGACTCATCGAGACATCTTTCTTGCGAACCCGGAGAAATTCTCCCCCCAATATGGCGGTTTTTGCGCCTATGGCATGGCGAAAGGCTACAAAGCCTCCATCGATCCGGTCGCCTTTGCGGTGGTCGGTGAGAAGCTCTATCTCAATTACAGTGGCACCGTGCGGGCGCTATGGATCTTAGATATTTCCGGCTACGTCAAGAAAGCCGACCACAATTGGCCTGCCGTGCGGTTGACCACTCGGGTCACGCCATAGTTCCGTCGCCCCTTCTCAGCGTAAGAACTCCCCATACGCACCGACTCATGCACAGAGCGACACCATCTTCTCTGCTACGCGTTCACGCCGGAGGAGCCTATGACACCGACATTACACGTTGATCCCCTTGTTCCAGAAACGATGCCCGTGATGTCTGCGCCGCCGGTGGACCAGCCCTCGACAGCACCGGGGGAGTGGGCCGCCGGCCAAGACTTGCCAGAGGAGCGGATCTATCGCCACCGCCTCCCGGTGCGGATCGGCCATTGGCTGAATGTGGGCTGTCTCTTCATTCTCATCATGAGCGGGTTGCAGATTTTCAACGCCCATCCGGCACTCTATTGGGGGGATCGATCGGATCGAGACCGACCCCTACTTTCCATTCGCGCCGTCAAATCGTCGGATGGGGGCCAAGTGAACGGCATCACCACGATACTGGGCTATCCATTCGATACCACCGGGGTCCTCGGTTATTCCAACAACAGTGCCAGGGCGTTTCCCGCTTGGGCGACTGTGCCGAGCGCGAAATGGCTCGCGATGGGCCGCCAGTGGCATCTCTTCTTTGCCTGGCTGTTCGTCATCAACGGCCTGTTCTTTGCAGCCTATGCCTTCATCAGCCGCCACTTCACGAAAGACCTGCTGCCGACCGGCCGAGATCTGAAGAACATCCCACAGGCGGTGAAAGACCATCTCCGGTTGCGCCACCCGAAGGGCAACGAAGCCAAGCACTACAACGTGCTGCAGAAGCTGGCCTACATCGGCGTGCTGTTCGGACTCGCGCCGCTGATTGTGCTGACCGGTCTGACGATGTCGCCGACGATCGATACCGCGGTTCCCTGGCTATTGACGATCTTCGGAGGAAGGCAGGCGGCGCGGACGATTCATTTCATCGCCTGTTTCTCATTCGTCGGGTTCATCGTCATCCATGTCGCGCAGGTGATGCTGACCGGGTTCTTTAACAACATCCGATCGATGGTGACCGGATACTTTGTCGTACGGCATGAAGGAGTGAAGTGATGAAGCATGAACAAGCCATGAAACGTCGTGGATTCTTGAAGGCCACGGTCGGTGCAGCGAGCCTCATTGCACTCGTCGGTTGTGACCAGTTGACGCAGAGCAGTTGGTTCCCCTCGATTCTCCACAAGGCTGAGGGCCTGACCGAACGGGCTCAGCGCGTGGTCACACCGGCCAGCGCCATGGCCAAAGAGTATGGGGAGGGAGACATTTCGAACGTATTCCCGGCCAACGGCAATACGGATCCTGGGACGGAAGAGTATGCCGTGATGGTGAAGAACGATTTTGCCGACTGGCAGGTGCTGATCGATGGACTGGTGACAACGCCCACCATGTTCTCGCTCGGCGCAATCAAGGAGATGCCCGCGCGCACGCAGATCACCCGGCACGATTGCGTCGAAGGGTGGAGCGCGATCGGCAAGTGGACCGGTGTGCCGTTGGGCGACCTGCTGCGCAAAGTCGAGCCGCTGCCGACGGCGAAGTATGCGGTCTTCTATTGCGCCGACATCGACGATGAAGGCCTGTCGTATTACGAAAGTATGGCCGTGGCTGATTGCTTTCATCCGCAGACGATCCTGGCGTATGCATTGAACGACAAAACGCTCGATATTTCTCATGGCGCCCCGTTGCGCCTTCGCTTCGAACGTCAGCTGGGCTACAAACAAGCAAAGTATGTCGAACGCATTGAGTTGGTCGAGTCGCTTGCCGACATCGGTGGGGGTAAGGGGGGCTATTGGGAAGATCAAGGGTATGAATGGTACGCAGGCATATAGGATGTTGAAACAGGTTTCCAGCTTCGTTCCCGCTCCTTCGCACCCGGCGACGTACATACAAGCGTACGCCTCGGGTCCTCAGTCGCTCGTGCCTTGCTGGACAACCTGTTTGAACAGCCTATTACGTAGTTTGATGTTCATCATCCTCTCCGGATGTCTCTCGCCCATCGCCATGCATCGGGCGGTGATCGAGTACGACCGGACGGTGAGTTATGTCGAAGCGGATCTGCTCCTCTTGAACATTGCTCGGGCCCGGTACCACCGGCCGGTGCATTTCACTGCGGTGTCCAGCGTCGCGGCCACGTTCGACTTTCGAACCAGCGCCGGGATCTCCGGAGGATTGGGACGCGCGCCGGAAGCGGCCGAGCGGGCGGTCAATCTTGAGTACAGCGCGAGCGTCGCGGAGAATCCGACCATCACGATTGTGCCGATCACCGGCGAGGAATTTACGAAGCGTGTGTTGCGGCCGCTCGACGAGGATAAGTTCGAGTTTCTGGTTCGGCAGGGCTACGACATCAATATGGTGCTGCGCCTGATGGCGCGCGGCATTGCGTTCGATGACGAGCGCGGCCCTCTCGTGTTGTTTAATGCGCCGTCCCAGGGAGAGGGCTACAGAGAGTTTCGCCGGAGGCTGCTGCATCTGGCCGGGTTGGACGCGGAGCGCCAACTCTTTGTCGGTCCGATTCTGTTCGAGGAGAGTCACACGGTCCGCACGAATCGTCCGCCGAATCCAGACGAAGTCGTCGCGGCACTGGAGAAGGGATTCCGTTGGGAAGGCGACGACGAGGGAAAAGTCCACACGGTTCGCCGCAAGGCCGTCGGTAGGCTGGTGATCGCAAATTACGACCCGGCCCGATTGTCGAACGAGGAACGGCGGCACCTGCATGAGGAAGCCCAACGGGCGCCGCTCGACTCCATCCTGGTCGATATCCGGCCGGGCAACCCGGGCGGCGACTATCCGTTGCACGGCTCGATCTTGCTCCGCAGCATGAACGCGATCATTGGCTTCGTGGCTCGGAGCATCGAGGAGGAGCAGGAGCTGATGGTGTCCCCCGATGTCAGAACGAAGACGGTCGTGCGGAACCCGGCTCGTACGCTCGAGATCGAGGAGTCCGACTCGAAGCCCGGCGATTATGAATTCTCCGTGCCGTTCGACGGTCGGTATTACTCGGTCCGGAAATATCCTGTGAGTCAGGGCATGGTACCGAGCTGGAATCAAGAAGCCTTTGCGGTTCTGTCGAATCTCTTCCAGATGACGGTGACGGATCTGACGAAGTACCCGACACCGGCGATTGCGATTACCAAGTAGCAGGAGCGATGTGTCACTGCGCCGCCTCGCCTGAGAGCGTCCACCTGCTCTACACAATCGCCCATGGTGGATAGCCGGCTGTGCGGCCGACGCGGCCACATCACTTGGGGCTGTCAGGCTAAGCGAGAACCCCCCTGTAAGAATCGGCTCTCCTGACCGACTCAGTGCATAGCTGTAACAAGCACAATCTTCCACGGTGATGGATCAGAAAGGAGTCATGATGCTACACCACGAGATGATAGAGGAGGTTGCTGCCCCTCCCGCAATGCCTGCCCAAGCGAGAGCCCCGGGAAAGCTGATCGTCTTGCTCGTCCTCGCTCTTGGCATCACGGCGTTCTTCTATTTCGACGTGGGGCGCGCACTATCCCTCGGCGCATTGAAGGAGAATCGTGATCGTTTGCTCGCCTTCACGGGGGCCAACTATGCCACCGCCGTGGCGCTCTTTATTGTGTCGTATGCAACGGTCACGGGCCTGTCGCTGCCTGGCGCGGTCATCCTGACGCTGGCCGGAGGATTCTTGTTCGGCAGCATTTTCGGAACGCTCTTCGTCAACCTTGGCGCGACAACCGGCGCGACTCTGTCGTTTCTCGTCGCTCGGTATCTCCTGCGTGATGCCGTCGAACAGAAATTCGGGAAATGGCTTAGCCCCTTCCAGGAAGGATTCGCCAAGAATGCTCTCAGCTATCTCATGACCCTGCGCCTGATTCCGTTGTTCCCCTTCTTTGTTGTGAATCTGGTGTCGGGGCTGACGCATGTACGCGTGGGGACGTACATCATGGCCACGGCCATCGGGATTATCCCCGGCTCCTTCGTATACGCGTACGCTGGACGACAACTGGGTACTATCAACTCGCTCAAGGAGATTGCCTCGCCCAGCGTGCTTGCTGCGTTCATCCTCCTAGGGCTTCTTGCCCTCGTCCCCATTGTTTACAAGAAGCTCTCCGTAAACAAACAGGATGGCCATTGATTGCTGATGCGAAGGAGCGACCTCCTATGATTACACATCCGACCGAGAGGATGGATTCGATGCCCCAGCCTGAGTACGGGGTGGTTTTTCCGCAAGACGAGCATAACCAGAAACTCGTCGACAATGTACACCCATCGAGTTGGATCAATCCTGAGTCCAGGGATCGCTACAATATTATTGTAATCGGGGCCGGGACGGCTGGCCTCGTCACAGCCGTGATTGCGGCCGGGGTGGGGGCCAAAGTGGCCTTGATAGAGCGGCATCTCATGGGAGGTGACTGCTTGAACGTCGGCTGTGTGCCGTCTAAGGGGATCCTCCGAGCGGCGCGCGCCTGGGCCGACCTGCGCAATGCAGGAGAATTTGGGCTTCACATCCCTCCGGGCGTGAAATACGACTTTGGCGGCGCGATGACCCGTATGCGGAAGTTGCGGGCGCGAATCAGTCACACGGACTCGGTCCACCGGTACACGAAGTTGGGCGTTGACGTGTACATCGGTAACGCACGGTTTACCGATGGCGACACAATTCAGGTCGAAGGACAGGCCGGCAACCGCACCTTGAGATTCGCCAAGGCAGCGATTTGTACAGGGGCCAGAGCCGCGGTTCCGTTCACGCCAGGATTAGCTGAGGTCGGCTACCTCACCAACGAAACAGTGTTCTCGCTGACTGAATTGCCGCAACGTATTGGGGTCATCGGGGCGGGACCGATTGGGTGCGAGCTGGCACAAGCGTTTGCCCGGTTCGGCAGCCAGGTATTTCTTATCGAGGCACAGCATGGCCTTATGCCGAATGAGGATCGAGACGCAGCGGCGATCGTTGAGCAGAAGATGGTCCGCGATGGGGTGAAGCTTCTCTGTTGTGGCAAGGAACTGAAGCTCAGCAAAATGGATAGTGGTAAGCGGCTGACCGTCGACTCGCACGGCCAATACTATGACATCACCGTCGACGAAATTCTCCTGGGTATCGGTCGCACGCCGAACGTCCAGGGGCTTGGATTGGAAACCGCCGATGTCAAGTACGACAGAAACGGCGTGATGGTGAACGACCGACTCCAGACGACGAATCCCAGAATCTATGCAGCGGGCGATATCTGCTCCAAGTACAAGTTCACTCACGCCGCTGATGCCATGGCACAGATCCTCATCCAGAACGCGCTGTTCCCTCACCCGTTCGGATTCGCCTATGCGAGTGCGGATTCGTTGGTCATGCCCTGGTGCACCTACACGGAGCCGGAAGTCGCGCACGTGGGAATGTATGAAGCGGATGCCAGGGCCAAGGGCCTCGAAGTCGAGACCTACACCTACCCCCTCACTGAAGTGGACCGGGCGATACTCGATGGCGAAGACGAAGGCTTTGCTCGTGTGCATATTCAGAAGGGTACCGACAAGATCCTCGGTGCCACCATTGTAGCTTGCCATGCCGGTGACATGATCAATGAGTTCTCCGTAGTGATGAAAGCCGGGGCCGGTGCCAAGACGATTGCCGGGACGATTCATCCCTATCCCACGCAGGCAGAGGTTAACAAGAAGGTGATAAACCTCTGGCGCAAAGCACACTTTACGAACGGGCAAAAGAACATCCTCACGAAGTGGTTTGCTTGGACGCGAAAAAGCTAGGGTTCGCATGGCTCGCTTGCAATGCATACATCCGCCATTCGCACAACGCCCATGATGTTGCATGCGCAGTTGCCACGACGCCTGAAGGTGACATGCCGTGCCTGGTCGGTTCAGCTCATTGCTTCAGGAGCGGCTGATGTTTGCTCACGACCAAGAACGCTCCCAGTCGGACCACTGTGAAGTGGCGAAGAGGCCGAGCTTGAGCAAGGAAGCAATCGCGGTCTTGTCCCTGCGGCTCTCCGACAGCGACCAACGTCACAACACCGTTAACCTCGACCCCAAAGAGAGGTTGACCATGATTCTGAGGGTCATGACGATAATCGGGGTTCTTCTGCTCAGCATCTCTGCCCCATGGGCGACCGCCCAAGGGGATGTTGGCATGAAGGCGCCAGATATCATGAATGAAATGTGGCTGAATAGCCTACCTCTGAAACTGATGGACCTGAAGGGCAAGGTCGTTATAGTCGAGTTCTGGACGTTCGGCTGTTACAACTGCCGGAACGTCGAACCGCACGTGAAGGACTGGCACAAAAAATATGCCGAGCACGGGTTGGTCGTGATCGGCGTCCACTCTCCAGAGTTTGCCTATGAGCGCGACATTGATAAGGTCCGACAGTATGTGGCTGAACATGACATTCGCTACGCAGTCACGATTGACAACGACTACTCGACCTGGAACCGGTATAGAAATCACTACTGGCCGGCGCTATATCTCATCGACAAGCAAGGCATCGTTCGGTACGTGCGGATCGGGGAAGGTGGATATCAAGATACCGAACGGCTGATTCAATCGCTGTTGCAGGAGCATTTATGAGGGATCTCATGAGCTATCGGCCCATGCTTGCCAAGGTGCTTGTCTTGTGTGTTTGGATGCTCGTGTGGTGGGACTCAAGTCGAGCCGAGTGGTACCTTGCTGCTCAGGGTGGGCTGCAGGTTCCGCAAGACCTGGCCAACATTCGTGGGACGGGTAGCTTTAGCGGAGTGACGTCGAACGATCTGAACCTGCGTAACCAATCGGCTTACGGGGTCAAGGCGGGATACTTCTTCTCCGATGCCTGGAACTGGATTGGCCTGGAGTTTGATTTCTCTCACAGCGACGCCAATATTGAACGGCAAAGTATCACGGCCACCGCGCCGATCCTGGGTGCGACGCAGCAGAACGGGATGACTCCGCGCGTCGGGCTGACTTCAAATAATATGGTTATGAATGTCATCGCGCGCTATCCGGGGCAACATCTCCAACCGTATATGGGGGGTGGAGCTGGCCTGGGAAATTCCCTGCTGCGTACGGCACCCCACGCAGAGTCCGTATATTACCCGGTGTTCAACGTGTTCGTCGGAGTGAAAATGTTTCTGACCGAGCATCTCGCGCTCTTTAGAACCTATCTCAAAATAGTTGACGGCCTGAATTTCCAGCCGTATAAGTCCGGACATGCTCCGTCTGCGTGATGACCAATGGGAGAGGATTCGTGCCCATTTCCCCGAAGAGCACATTCCCGATAACCGTCCTGGACGCAAACCGGTGCCGACCCGAGCGGTCTTGGACGCCGTCCTCTGGATTCTGAATACCGGGGCCCAGTGGCACTTCCTGCCGCAGTGCTATCCGAATTACAAAACCGTCCATCGTCGATTCCAACAGTGGTGTCAACAAGAGGTCTTGCGCGCGGTGCTGACCCAGTTGGCGAACACGCTGCGCGACGAAGGAGTGCTCGACGAACGGGAGAGTTTCATTGATGCCACGTTTGCAGCGGCCAAGGGTGGCGGCGAGGCCGTCGGGCTCACGAAACGCGGCAAGGGCGTGAAGATTCTCGCGATTGTGGATCGCCATGGACTTCCGCTCTCGGTCAGTACGCATGCCGCCAATCATCATGAAGTCACCCTGGTCCAACTCAGTTTCGACTTCTACATGCTGGAGGCCAAGCCGGAACATCTCATCGGAGACCGGGCCTATGACAGCGATGGCCTCGATGAGGAGCTCCAGCAAGACGGCGTCAACATGATCGCGCCGCATCGCTCCACTCGGAAACTCAAGACTCAGGATGGACGCCACCTCCGCCGATACGAACGTCGCTGGCTCGTCGAGCGCTTCTTCGCCTGGCTCCAGTGGAAACGACGGCTCCTCATCCGTTGGGAATACTACGCCACCAATTTTCTCGGCTTTGTGCAGCTCGCCTGCATCACGATGCTCCTCAAACAATTTTGAGATAGGTTCTAGTGAGTACAAGCATGCCCGTGCGTCCGTCGAGTTCTCTGACAATCAATTCAAGGCTGACCTTCGGACCAATTGGTTCATGGGCGGCATTGTCTATCATTTTGGACCATGAGCTCTCTCACCCGTCGCAGCTTTCTCAAGGCGACAAGCGCATTGGCGTTCCTGGCAGCCTGGCCAGGGTCTGCGTGCTCGGGTCTCCTCGATCGTATTCTTCGCCCTCAGCAGGCGAGAGGTACCCCGTCCATCACACCCAACGAGGAGTTTTACGTCACGTCGTATCGGAGTCCACCAACTATTCGAATCGGCGAGTGGGCGCTTTTGGTCACTGGTCTCGTGGAGAGACCGATCACACTGACCTATGACCAGCTGCTCGAGAAGCCGACAGTTTCGAGCATTGTCACATTGGAGTGTGTTGGCAATACCGTTGCCGGAGAGTTCATCAGCACGGCAAAGTGGGAAGGTATTTCTCTTGGTGCCCTACTGGATGAAGCTGGTGCAAACGGCAGTGCCTATGATGTCGTCTTTAAAGCCGCCGATGGATTCTCAGACAGTATTCGATTTCAACGAGCAATGGCCGGGGATGTGCTGATCGCGCACAGGATGAACGGCGTGCCGCTCCCACAGGGCCATGGGTTTCCTGCCCGCGTCGTTGTGCCCGGACACTACGGGATGAAAAGCGTGCAGTGGCTCACCGAGATCGAGGTCGTGAATTACGACTATAAGGGCTACTATCAGCAGAGGGGCTGGACCGACGACGCCAGCGTGAAGACGATGTCTCGAATCGATCTGCCGGGTCATGGAACGACCATTCCTGGTCTTCACCATAGAGTACAAGGACTCGCCTTTGCAGGCACAAGGGGGATCCGGCTGGTCGAGATCAGCATAGACAATGGTGAGCATTGGACTGCAGCGACACTTGAGCCGCCGAGTTCTCCCTATGCATGGAACTTCTGGAGCTATGATTGGGCGGTGCCGGCACCGGGCCGTTACACGATGCTGGTCCGTGCGACTGATGGAACGGGAATGGTCCAAACGTCACTTGAGCAAGATTCTGCTCCAGACGGTGCGACTGGGCTTCATGAGATTACCGTGACCATCTCCGTCTAGAAACGGCTCAAGAAGAGGCGGCCAGTCGACCGGCCGCCGACGGTCGTCTAGATGTTAATCACTAATCATAGTTGGCACTTCCTGAGAGGTGTCGGTGGATTTATAACGAGCAAGAAACCGTTCTAACATTTTGCTGAATCCGCGAAAGAGTCAGAAACTGTAATGGTCCTTTTAAGGCGAGGGTCGTGAATTTAAATCCCGTTTCCCGCTCCATAGGTACACACTCTTCGAAATTCTGGCGTCCACCCTCTGGCGCCCATTCATAAACTCTTCCTTTCCCGCCGGCCTCGCCTTGATCGGCGCGCTGTTCACTGCACGCAATGACCATGGTCTCCAAGGCTTAAAGTTCCGGCAGCGTGCCTGAAATCCTTCAGCGCTCGAATCCTCCGGGGGCAATCGCAGCACCTCCTGAAATTTCAGAGGGTACTCGGGAGGCTACGCGCGCTGGGTAGCAATAAGGGAGCGACGGGGAGGGTGGTAACTGAAAAAATGAATCGGGGCTTGAAATGGGGTTGTTCATGAGGAAAACATGGCTGTCTGTGAGCCTCTGGCACCAGTTTACGGCGATCGCTTTTGGGCATAGGTTGAAAAAATCTGAAATTGTGGTTGTGTTAAGAGGCAGAATGAGGCTGGATTTCACTAACATTTTGAATGTTTAATGGTGCCGAGGGACAGAATCGAACTGTCGACACCAGCCTTTTCAGGGCTGTGCTCTGCCAACTGAGCTACCTCGGCGTTTCGGTAGGATGTTGAGGAGGAGGTTCTGTCTACAGGATAACTAAAGAAAAATCAACTCTTCACCTTCGGCGTGGCGGAGAGGGCGGGATTTGAACCCGCGACAAGGCTTTTGGCCCTGTGACGGTTTAGCAAACCGTTGCCTTCGGCCACTCGGCCACCTCTCCGCACTCCCTTGTCCGAGACCCTGTATGAGATATCTGCCCTAGACTATTGGTATCTGATCCCCCTTCTCCGGAAAGAAGAAGGGGGATCATACCCCAGAGCATGGAGCGCACTCAAGTGATTCTGGTGAATGATTTTCAGCGAAGAAAGATTTGTTGTGCGGGGTAGGTTGTGAGCGGGTACAGTCGATGATCTCCCCCGCTAGCGTTTGCCGAACTCTTTCAGAATATCGGCAAAGGTGGTTTGCCACTGAGCAAATAGTCCCGGCTGGCGTTTGTACTGCGTCGTGTGGACCAGCCTTGTATGGACCACATTTCTTGAGGGGAAGGGGCTGGGGAGACTGACCTGAGAACGCGGGATTTCCATGGAGGGAGGATCGACATCGGCCGATCGCACGACGCCGCTGGTCAGCAGCATGCGCAAGGCATGTGACTTCTGATGGGTTCGTGCACGCGAACTCTTGTGAGAGTTTGCCATATGTCCTCACGAGACGGGTGGTGGTTGGTAAGGCAACGACGATGCGGAATCCGCTACATCCAGAGGATGCGACCAAGTTCTTCGTCGAGTTCCTTCGCTCGTTGACATTGGCTACAGCGGGCAAAAAGGCCATCGTTGCCCGGTGAGTTCTGTGCCCGAAGCACCAACTGATATTTCTGACCACCGCAGAAGGGACAGGCTTTCCCATGAAGTTCTCGGCGCACCGATCCGATTCTTCCCACCTGTTTGTGCATGGAGCCTCCTGTGATACCGGGGGTGTTGACTGCAGCGATGTCCGGGGGGCAGCTGTGACCTGCTGTGAATCGTGCATGCTCAACAATACCGAGCAAGTAGGAGGCTGAGAATACCGTGGAGGAGGGGGAGGGGCGCTAATCTAAGGAGGGGTGATGGGTTGTGCGATCCTTTAATTATCTAAAAAGCATGTGTAATCAATGGCTTATTATCAAGTGTTCAAGCTGAGGATTCGATGATTTTGTTGCGCCTCGCGAGTTCCTCCATGGTGGCGATGTCCGAGTTTGAGGGTGAAGGCAGATCTCGCCAGGAGGATGTCGAGACCTCTTGCCGCCCTGGGTGGGCACAACCAAAGCAGACACCTTCACCCTTTCTCAGTCAACCATGTTGAGGAGTGTGCCCGCAAGTGCGTAGTTATTCTGACCCTCTCGGGCGTGGCGGGGGACAATGACCCGTGTCTCCCCTCATGCGGCGGACGCTATTCCGATAGCATAAGCGGAGGGTGTGAGGTGGGGACGTCAGGTGTGGCTAGGAAGAGATGGAGAATGGGATTTGGCGGAGGGGGCGAGATTTGAACTCGCGGATAGGTTACCCCATCTCCGGTTTTCAAGACCGGCACGTTCGGCCACTCCGTCACCCCTCCACATCTGGCCGGAAACTCTTCTCAAACGGACCGTTCTATCTTCTGCAGTCCTCCCATATAGGGCTGCAAGGCAGCCGGGATGGCGACCGAGCCGTCGGGTTGTTGATAGTTTTCCAGAATGGCGACCAGCGTTCTTCCGACTGCCAATCCGGATCCGTTTAACGTATGAACGAACTCGGGCTTCGAATCTTTTTTTCCTGCCTTGGGCCGGCAACGGATGTTTGCTCGGCGCGCCTGGAACGCTTCGAAATTACTACAGGATGAAATTTCGCGAAAGGTGTGCTGCGAGGGCAGCCACACTTCAATGTCGTACGTTTTGGCCGCGGAGAATCCCATGTCGCCGGTGCAGAGCGTGATGACTCGATAATGTAGTCCCAACCCCTGCAAGATGGCCTCGGCGTGGGAGGTCAATCGTTCCAGTTCCTCGTACGATTGCTCAGGTTTTGCGAAGGCGACCAGTTCGACTTTGTTGAATTGATGGAGGCGGATGAGGCCCCGCGTGTCCTTGCCGTAAGAACCGGCCTCACGCCGAAAGCAGGGCGTATAGGCGGTGTAGCGAATCGGCAGCGCCTCCTCCGACACAATTTCTTCCCGATGCAAATTTGTTACGGGTACTTCTGCGGTGGGGATCAAGAAGAGTTCTTCATCGCGCATCTGAAACAGGTCTTCCTCGAATTTCGGCAACTGCCCAGTCCCCGTCATGGCCGCGCGATTGACCAGTAGCGGAGGCAGCACCTCGCGATACCCGTGTTGGCTGGTATGCCGGTCGAGCATATAGTTGATGAGCGCGCGTTCGAGTCGTGCCCCCAGGCCGGTCAGCACGGCAAAGCGGGCTTTCGCCATGCGTACGGCGCGATCAAAGTCTAAAATCCCAAGAGCCTCTCCAAGATCCCAGTGAGACTGGGCCGGCGCGGAGAGTGTGGGGGGCGAGCCCCATCGACGCACTTCCACATTCTGGTCGGCATCCTGCCCGGTCGGCACGGACTCGTGAGGGAGGTTGGGGATGCGCAGTGCAATGTGAGACAGCTGTTCTTCGATGAGCCGGAGCTGCTCTTCTTGCCCTTTGATGGTGTCCCCCAGTGCTTTCATCGCGGCCATGGCTGCTTCGGCTGGCTGCTTTTCGCGTTTCAGGCGGGCTACTTCGTCTGACCCCTTTTTCAGCTGATGCCGAAGCTCTTCCACCTCGATCGTCCGGCTGCGACGATCCTCGGTGAGCTTCCGGAGGTCCTCCCAAGCGACATCCTTGCCACGCGGCCCAAGCCGCTCCCGAATTCCGTCCAAGTTGTCCCGCAAGATGCGAAGGTCGTACATACACGTTTCCCCGTGAAGCGGCGAGAAATCTAACATCGCATGTTCCCGTAGTCAATGAACGGAGGAGCTCGGCGTTCGGCCCCGACGAGGTCGTGCGCGATTGACAACGCACGATGCGCGCGGCACCATAGCCGGCATGAGGGTCGTTTCCAATCCGCCCAATCGGTTTGAGTCGATACAGCGTGAAGAGCTTGAGCCTGCTGCACGCGCACGCGTACAGTTGTTCGAGGACGACACGCAACAGATTCTCAGTCGCAATGAGAGCCCGGACCTGCCGTTCCGATGGAGTGTGAATCCTTATCGTGGCTGTTTCCATGCCTGCGCCTATTGCTATGCGCGCCCTTCACATGAGTATTGGGGGTTTGGGGCGGGTACCGACTTCGAATCAAAAATCGTGGTGAAACGGCGCGCGGCCGACCTGCTTCGTCAGGCGTTCGAAAAGCCATCCTGGCACGGCGAGTTGGTCGTGTTCTCCGGGAATACGGATTGTTATCAGCCCGTCGAGTCCACGCTCGGTCTCACTCGTGCCTGCCTCGAAGTCTGTGCGGACTATCAGAACCCGGTCGGAATCATCACGAAAGGGACCCTGCTGGTTCGCGATCTCGACCTATTCCAGCGCCTGCGCGACCGGGCTTCGATTCGTGTCTACTTCAGCATTGGCTTCGCCGATGACGACACGGCGCGCCTGGTGGAGCCTCAGGCGCCCAGCATCACCGCGCGATTTGAGGCGATGAAACTGCTGTCTGAGGCGGGTATTCCCACCGGGATTTCCGTGGCGCCGATCATTCCAGCACTGAACGACAAAGCCATTCCAGAGTTGTTGGCGCGTGCGAAAGCCGCGGGGGCAACGACTGCGACCTGGAGTGTGTTGCGATTGCCCGGCAACGTCGAGTCGGTGTTTCTTGAACGGATGCGTGACGCGTTTCCAGATCGGGTCTCAAAAATTGTCCACCGCATTCAAGAGGTGCGTGGCGGGGCGATGAGCGATGCGAGGTTTTTTCGTCGCCTGCAAGGGGCCGGCACGTATTGGCATTGCATGGAACAGCTGTTTGAGCTCAGTCGGCGACGTGCTGGGTTTATGCCGGACGACCAGCCTGTGCCGCAGACCTTCCGCCGCCCACAGGCGCAACAATCTTTATATGATGGGGAGGGAGGGTGAAGCACAATCCGGGCTTTCTGAAACGTGTGGACGCAGCACGCGCGCAGGTTCGGGAATGTAGCGTGTCGGAAGTGAAGGCCAGGCTGGATCGGGCCGAATCGTTTCACTTCGTGGATGTTCGAGAGGATCGCGAATTTGCCGAGGACCACGCCGTGGGGGCTATTCATATCGGAAGGGGGGTCATCGAGCGAGACATTGAGACCATTCTTCCCGACAAAACACAGCCGATCGTGCTGTATTGCGGAGGTGGGTATCGTTCGGTGCTGGCGGCGGAGAGTCTGGGCCAGATGGGGTATACCGACGTCGTCTCCATGGACGGGGGAATCAAGGCTTGGCGCGCGGCCGGTTATCCCATCGAAAAGGATACTTCGCGGTAGTACATGCCCTTCTCCAGGCGAGAATTCTTCAACAACGCGGGTTTTGGCCTCCTGCTCCTTCCGGCGCTGCTCCGGTCGCCACAGACAATTCTGGGACATCTGTTGTTTGAACCCGCAGGCTCCTTGGTCGCACTAAAGCCCGTTCCCGCAAATCCGTTCACCCGAAACGGCCGGCCCTTGGTGGCCATCGTGCATGGTCGGGACCCGGGGCGAATGTTGCCGCGTGCCATGGAATTGCTCGGGGGATTCGATCGATTGAACGTGCGGGGAAAACGTGTGTTGCTGAAGCCCAATGTCCTGAACGACCAGCCGCCGCCCTCGACGACCAATCCCCAGGTGGTCGCAGCTATGGCGGCGATGACCAAGGCCGGCAGGGCGGCGGAGGTGCTGGTCGCCGATGGGTCCGGGATCATTCGGCTTCCGACGTCCGCCAATATGACGGCAACGGGAATGCGGGCCGCTGCGGAGTCGGCCGGGGCCAGGGTGCTGGCTCTCGAGGATGAACCATGGGTTCGCGTCGAACCGGCGGCGGCGCAGGCGCTCAGGAAGTTTTATGTTTCGCGTCCTGTGTACGACGCGGATCTTGTGATCAACATGCCGGTGATCAAGACGCATCGCTTCGCGGAGTTTTCCTGCAGCCTGAAAAATTTTGTGGGAGTGGTTCATCCCAGAAATCGTCCCTCCGTGACCTTCTGGAGCGGCGATTGGCACGAGCGTATTGCCGAGATCAATCTCGCCGTCCACCCCACACTGACCGTGGCGGACGGCACGACGACCATGATTGCGGGAGGCCCGACATCCGGAACGTCCTCGAAGACGGATCTACTCATTTGCAGTGGAGATCGGGTGGCCGTCGATCTGACTGCCATTGCGCTGCTCCGATCCTTCGGGACCTGGCCGAAGCTTCAGGGCAGACGAATCGGGGAGCAGCGTCAAATCAAACGTGCTGCCGAACTCGGGCTTGGGGTCGGGTCGGGACGGGAGATCGAAGTGGTGAGCGATGCCGTGGACGGGGCTCCACCAGCCTTCACGCAGCTGGTGGAGCATATTCGCCGTGATTTGCTCGCGACGTAATTGCTACTTATTGGTGCGATCGAATTCCTTGATCACTTGCTCGGTGAGGTCGATCGTATCCTTGTTGAAGATCACGATCTTCACGGTTTGCTCGCTCCCCTTGTCCAGCACGAGCTGGTACCCGCCCTTGTCGGCGACGGCTTGGGTGGCTGCGGCAATTTTCTTCATGTAGTCGTCGACGAGTTCCTTCTGCTTGCCCTGAAGTTCCTGATTAAACTCCTGGGCGCGTTTCTGATAGTCCTGAATCTTGGTGCGGAACGACGCTTCTTTCTCTTTCTTTTCCGCATCAGTGAACTTCGACGCCTGCTCTTTGAGTTGCTTCTCGGTGTTGCGCAACTCTTCTTCATCGCGAGACAACAGCTTTTGGCGCGTCGCCACATATTCCCGCAATCCATCCAGGGCTCGCTTACCGGCCTTGCTCTTTTCCAGGACCACTTGGGGATCGATCACCCCCATCTTGAATTCCGCCGCCGGACTCGTTGAGAACAAGCCGAGGGTCGCTGCGATCAGCACCCCGACCATCGTCGCGGACCGGCCTGGTCCTTGCCACTTCACACCCATCTGGGGACTCCTTTCGCCGAAAAAAAGTCGTGATCTAAACCTCCGGAGAATAGCCGTCCGCCGGGAACGTGTCAAGAAGGGGAGACGGCGGGGGATGGGTGGTTTGACAGGCCGGAGCCCGGCGACTATAAGCCAGGGAGCATCCTCCCGTATCCTACCCTCCGGTACCCTGGCCACCACCGGATGAGAAAGGAGTGTCGAATGTCCACTGGTCACGACACAACCCACCGACTGTTCGTCAAGGCGATTCAACACGAAGGTATCAGCTGCGGGCGTGACGGGTGTCCGGGGACGGTTGACGCGATCGACCAGTCCCAGACACGAGATCGAATCAAGACGTTCGAGCTACACTGTGAGTCCTGCGGGTGGCGCAGTCGCGTAACCGGACAGGAGCAACTTGCGCCGCCGTGGGACAACGCCGCGCTGGAATTGATGGCGGACGAGCATTTGCTGCATCAGCAGCCCGTCTGTCCGTTCGATGACACGCCGGTGGTGTTCATCTCCATGCCGAATCCTCGCCGCAAAGCCAAGTACCGCGTGGCCTGTTTTTATTGCGGCCGACAGACGGAAATGGAGTGGCCGCCGCCGGAGAGTAAACGATAGGGTCGGCGAGCCGGCCATGGCGAGTGCCCTGCGGTTCGCATTCACGCGCGACAGTAGGGTGACTGAGGGTGAGCGCTGGCGTCACACGCCTGTGTTTCGGCAACCGGTTAGACGAAGTAGCGTGCGGTGTCGAAATGGTGTTCGGCGTGATCGACGAGTTGCAGAATAGTGTGCAGGTACTGCCCTTGCTCATCCTGATGCGCGAGATCCAATTCCGGCCCGTCCTCGACGGGAACGCCGTCTGCGTTCGTCATCACCCGTACCAATGGGCGTTCGGCGTTGGCCTTATCTTGCGCCGGTTTGATCACGACGGCCAGGGGCCCTGAGTCCAGTCGTACGACGCTCCCGATCGGGATGATCCCCACGCAGTTCACGAACAGTTTGAGCAGCACCGGATCGAAGGCCTGTCCGCTCTTCCCGAACATAAACTTGAGCACGTTCGCGGGAGACATCGGTTCGCGACGATACACGCGGGACGAGGTCATGGCGTCGTAACAATCCGCAATGGTGATGATGCGGCTGGCGACCGTTTGCGACCAGGGCACGCAGAGCTTGGGGTAGCCCGAGAAATCATAGTTCATATGGTGTTCAAACGAGGCGGCGGCCATGCGGGCTGGCACGTTGTTGATGCCGCGTGCCTTGACGAGGGTGAAGACGCCTTCGATGGGATGTGACCGCATGATAGCCCACTCGTCTTGCGTGAACTCTCCGGGCTTGTTAAGGACATCGAGGGAGATGGCACATTTCCCCACGTCATGAAAAAGCGCCGATAGGCCCAGGTCTGCCAGGTCGACTTTCGGGTAGCCGGCCCGATTGCCGAGGGCCATCGCCAGCAGCGAGACGTTCACGGAATGGTTGTGCGTGTATTGGTCGTGACAACGAAGATTCGTCAGCCCGAGCAGCGTGGATTCGTCCTGCATCAACAGTTCGACGATGTTCTGAATCGCCCGCTTGGCCTGCTTGAAACTGACGGTACCCCCGGCGCGTGTATTCTTGTTCAAATCGCCCAGCGCCGCCGCCGCCTTGGCATACCCGCCTTTGGCCAGGGCTCTCCGCTTGTCCTTCGAGCCCGCCGCATCCGAGGCGGATGTTCCAAGACCCGTCTTTAGCCCTCCGGCGGCTCCCTCGGTCTCCGCCACATGTTGCAACTGAAGCGTCCTGGGTTCTTCCAACTCGATACCTGTGACGCCGGCGCGTTGGAGTGCCTCCTGCAGATCCGCGAGCGCATGTTTTTCTGGGTCAAGGCTGACGAACAGGTAGGCGAATTCGCGATAATCCTTCGATTCAGCGCTCGAGGCGAACGAGACTCCCCCGATGTGCCATTTGTTCAGGGCCTCGATGATACTCGCAAATACCGCCATCTGTTGCGAACTCATTTTCAGATGGCTGTCCCCCAAAAATAGAAAGTCATTCTGCAGCCGGAGCACTACGGGATGATCCGCCGCCAAGGTCTTCACGAGGGTCAACATCGAGTCCACAGGCTTGTCGAGGGCCGCATTCGTGCGACCGTGGATGCGCGAGGTCTTGATGAGGACATTGAGTTGGGTGACCAGCTGTATACCCAACATCGCGAGTTGTTGATCGAGAATGTCGCCGGCTTCGGACCCCTTGGCGATCTTGTTCGCCAGTGATCGTTCATGGGTAAGGATCGGATGCGCGTCCTCTGCTGCCGAAGCCTGGTTGTTGGGGACTGGAGAGTCGCTCACGGGTGGAGTCCTCGCAATCAGGAGTTCGCTGCGGATGGAATCTGTCGTCGGTGGGCACGGTTGGCCATTGAGAGCGCGACACTGCAGGCCTGCTTGACGGCGCTGCCGCCTTTTTTCTGCCCGAGCTCCAGAGCGGTGACTGCGGCGGGTGTGGCGAGTTTGCCGAGGGTGTCTGCCGCGAGCAAGGCCAGTTCTTCCTTCTTTTTCCGATTCGTCCAGGACCATTCCGTCAGCAAGCCCTGCCAGTAGGGCACGGCCTCATCGCCGGCGGTGTGTTTGATCGCCAGGTAAATGGCTCGTTTCTCCGCGGGGGATCGGTCATAGAAGTCGTCGGCCGAGACAAATGGGACCCAGGCGGAAAATGGAGCCGCGTATTGTCCGCTGGCCAGTACCTTCATCGCAGTCAGGCGGACGGTTTCATCCCCATCACCCAGAAGCGCAACCAGTTTGGTGCCGCTCCCCGACGGGCGAAGGGTTGCGAGGAGACGCAACGCTTCGCGTCGAACGGTCGCCTCGGGATGTCGCAACGTTTTCTCGACGTGATCGCCGAAGCGCGGGTCGTTCCATCGGGAGAGGAGCGTGAGCAGGTTGCGTACGTAGGTCGGGCGCTTGTCCGTCAGTCCGCGGAGGATCGGTTCGGCATGATCGCGCGCGGTCGTTTGCAGGGCTTCCATGATCACGGCTTGATGTGCCGGGGTATCCAGCGTCGCCAAGACGGAGCAAAGCCCCGGAACCGCGTCCGGCTTCATCATCAGCAGCAGGGTGAGTAAGCCGTCGGTTTTGGCTTGCGGCGTGCGGTTCAGGTGCACTCCGATGGATTTCAGCCGCTCAGGCCGGTGCAGTCCATCGAACAGGCCGGCGACCTGTCGCCTGTGGCTGTCCGAGAGATCGGGGCGGACCGTCTCCGCTTCCTGCAGCATGGTCAGCACGGTTTCAAGCAGGGTCCATTCCCCCGCGCGTATCAACACATCAATAACACTGTCCCAGACGTCGAAGAGTTTGCTCAATAAGGCCGGCGAAGGTTCGGAGGCCAGGACGGCGGTCAGGATATCGAGAATATAGGTGGTGGGATTGCGTGCCGTTTCTCGTTGAATCTCTTGCGCGAGCATCTCATGCTCCTGCTCGGAGACGTCGTATCCGACCACGCTGGGTTGGAGTCGGCGGTGCCGGCTTGCGCTGTTCCCACCGGCGGTTCCGCCTGTTGCCGTCCCGTTCTCCGGCGCATCAGACCCGGCTGCGTCGTCTTTGCCGGCCGTCTTTTGGGCGCGTTCGCGGTCGAGGAGTTCGCGCAATGAAGTGACTGACAGGTTCATGTAGCCCTGGGTCTGCAGTTCGAGCTCGTCCTGGCCGAACCCGGACGACCGCACCAATTCCTCGGCGGTGACCACGGTGATGCTGTCGAGGTTCTTGGCCCATAACCGCGTCACAATGTCGTCGTCATCTTCCTGCTCGGCGGCGGCCTGTTCCGCCCCAGTCTCAGCGGCGGGTACGCCCCAGAGCGCATCGAGAAAGAAGGCGAGGTCTTCTTGCGTCAGTCCCTGGTGAAAGCTCAGTTCGCGAATGCCGTCCGAATACATCTTGAAAGCGAAGCTGTCTCCCGTTGCGTCACGCTCCGGCTCGTAGACAACTTCCTCTTTCAGGAATAGTTGGTTGCGTTGGACGAGGAGTGCGAGGTGGGTATGGTGCGCCAGATGCTTGGTCAAATCGTCATAGAACTGCTGAAAGAAACGTTGTGCGACCGGATTCTTGGTCCCGTAAGTGCGGGCGGACTTCGCCGCCTTGTCGAGCAGCTTCAACAGCTGCTTCACTGCGGCGACCTCCGGATCGACCTGGGCTTTCGTGAGCGGGGCGAGAGGAGTGCCTTCCGGGATCGGGACTGTAGGTTCCATAAGAGTCAGTCGTATCGCGAGGCTGTGTCTTCGTCAAGAAAATAGCCGCTCTGCGCAGGGCTCAAGCGCGTGGCGTCAACGTCGGCGCGAGTCGATGACCGGCGAATTCCCGGGATTGCGTCGCCTCAGCCCTGACAGTAGAATCCCTCCATGGTTTCTGGCACGCGACTCCCACTCATTCTCTGTTTCGGTGACAGCCTCACGGCTGGATACCAAGTGCCCAGCCCGTCGAACCCTGCTGCGGAAGACGCACCCTATGGTCAGGTCTTGCAGGAGCGCCTGGGCCGACGGGGGCTGGTTGAGGTCAGTGCGGTCTGCGGTGAGGTGACCGGTGAAATGGTGCTCCGGTTTCGTGCCGCCGTCCTCGATCGTCGTCCTCAGGTGGTGATCATCCTCGGGGGAACAAATGATCTCGGATGGAATGCCGATCCGGCTGAGATCATGCGCAACTTGCTCAAGATGTATGAACTGGCGCGGGCGAATTCAGTGGTGCCGGTTCCCGTGACCGTGCCGTCGATCCGTGTTGAACTGGGAGGAGAGAATCCGGAGGCCGCCGCGTGGCTTGCGCAACACATTCAGCGTCGTCAACGATTGAACGCCTTGATTGCAGAGTATGCCGGCTCGAAGGGCTTGCGGTATCTCGACCTCTTCACGGAGACGGCCGACCCGGACTCCCTCATGCTCGCGCAGCCGTACTCGAATGACGGACTCCATCTCACGACCTCCGGCTACCACCTGTTCGGCCGGTTGGCGTATGAGCGCCTGTTTGCCGACGATTCGTCTCTGCTCGGTTCTTCCCCCTCGGGCGCGGCACATCCATGATCGAGGAGGTGACGGATCAAAACTTCGCACGTGAAGTGGAGCAGGCCTCCATGCCGGTGCTGGTTGAGTTCTGGCAGCCTGGTTGTGGGCATTGCCTCGCGCTGTTGAGGCAGCTGGAGCAATTGCACGGGGAGTTGGGGGCGGCCGTGAAAATCGTGAAGATGAACGTGCAGGAAAACTTTCAGATCCCCGCGGAGCTGGAGATCAGCTCCTTGCCCGCACTCGCGTTGTTCGAAAAGGGAACGTTCTCCCGCTTTATCGGCGGAATCGGGAAGAAGGATGAGATTCGACGGCAACTGCCTCTTGCGTGAAACGGAGGCTCCGTGCCCGGCTGTTCCTACAACATGCGCCAGTTCCGGCCGTCGTTTTGAATCATCCGTTCCGCTTCCACGGGGCCCCAGGTTCCAGCCGGGTATTCCGGCAACCAGCGAAGTTTCTGTTGAGCCCACCCATCCAAAATTTTTGTGACCCAGTCCCAGGAGGCCTCCACCGCGTCGCGCCGCATGAAGCGTGAGGCGTCGCCGGCCATCACATCGAGCAGCAGCCGTTCATAGGCTTCCGGAGACGGGCATCCGAACACGTCGCTGTATTGGAAGTCCATCTCCACCGGATGGGTTTGCGCGCGGGTGCCGGGCACGCGCGAGATAATTCGGAGCGAAAGGCCTTCGTCCGGCTGAATTCGCAGGGTCAGCACATTGGCTGGTTGCGGCTGTGCCGGATTGGCGTTGAAGAGAATCTGGGGAATGTCCTTGAATTGCACGGCGACTTCACTGGCGCGTTTCGGGAGGGCCTTTCCGGTGCGCAGGTAAAAGGGCACGCCGGACCAGCGCCAGTTTTCGACGAACGCTTTGACCGCGACGTAGGTTTCCGTGATAGAGTTGGGATTCACCCCCTTCTCCCGGCGGTAGCCAGGCACGGGCTGGTCATGTGCGGTGCCCTCCGCATACTGTGCGCGAACCGTATACTGCGCGACATCCTGGCCGACGATGGGTCGAAGGCAGCGCAGCACCTCCATCTTGGCATTTCGTACCACGTCGGGGTCGAGTGAGTAGGGAGGCTCCATGGCGACGAGGCACAACAGTTGGAGCAGATGATTCTGGATCATGTCCCGCAACGCCCCAGCTTCCTCATAGTAGGTGGCTCTGGTGCCCACGCCCTCCGATTCGCTGACGGTGATCTGCACATGGTCGATGTATTTATGGTTCCAGATCGGTTCGAAAATGCTGTTGGCGAAGCGGACGACCATGAGGTTCTGCACCGTCTCTTTGCCAAGATAGTGGTCGATCCGGAAGATCTGGGATTCATCGAATACCTTCCCGGTTACCTCGTTGATCTCCCGAGCCGAGGCGAGATCACGGCCCACCGGTTTTTCGACGATGATGCGCGAGTAGGGGGGAGCCGTGTCCGCCGAGGTTGCGAGTCCCGAATGAGCCAATCCTTCACAGACGGAGGCAAAGGAGCTGGGGGGGATGCTGAGATAAAAAATCCGGTTTCCTGGCAGGTGCATATCCCGTTCGACCTGTTCGGCCTTGGCACGGAGCGCATGGTACGTCTGCGGATCTTCGTTTTCCCCTTGAATGTAAAACAGGTGGGATTGGAACGCGTCCCAGGTCTCCTGGACCAATGCCTGTCGCGAATGTTTGACGACTCCTTCCCGCACCATGGTGCGGAACTCATCGTCGGTCATCGGCTTCCGGCCCAGCCCGATCACCGCATATTTAGCCGGCAAGAGACCATCGAGTAGTAAGTTATAGACCGCCGGAATCAGGCGCCGACGGGCCAAGTCGCCCGAGCCACCGAAAATCACCAGGGTGCAGGGTTCAACGGGCGGTACGGATTCCGGCACGGGTTTGCAGTCGAGCGGGGTCGTAGGGGAGGACATGGTCTCGATCTTCCTTGGTGAAGGTCAGCGACGGACACTATGTCCGCCGAAGGCGTTGCGCAGGGCCGCCAGCATTTTTTCCGCGAACGATTCTTCCTGCCGTGAACGGAAGCGGGTGAACAGCGCCGCCGTCAGGGTCGGCACCGGCACGTCTTTGTCGATGGCATCCTGAATCATCCATCGTCCTTCGCCGGAGTCCTGCACGTACCCCTTCAGCTGTTCGAGTTTGGGGTCCTGTTTCAAGGCGCCGACGGCCAATTCCAACAGCCAGGAGCGGACCACGCTGCCGTGCATCCACAAGTCGGCGATTTTGCCCAGGTCGAGGCGGTACTCGCTTTTCGCCATGAGTTCGAATCCTTCGGCATAGCCCTGCATCATGCTGTACTCGATGCCGTTGTGGACCATTTTGACGTAGTGGCCGGCGCCGTGGCCCCCCATGTGGGCCCACCCTTGTTCCGGCGCCAATGTTTGAAAGACGGGGGTCAACCGCTGGACCGGCTCCTGTTCGCCGCCGATCATCAAGCAATAGCCGACCGTCAGTCCCCAGATGCCTCCGCTGGTGCCGACATCGACGTAGTGAATGCCTCGCGCCTTCAACTCGGTTGCGCGTCGTGTATCGTCATGGAAGCGGGTGTTGCCGCCGTCAATGATGGTATCGCCCGGTTGCAGCAGCGCGGCAACCGCTTGGATGGTCTCTTCGGTCGGCGCTCCAGACGGCACCATGATCCAGACGGCGCGAGGCGCGGTCAGGTGTGAGACGAGATCGCTCAGCGAGGTTGCGCCGATACATCCGGTACGCTTTGCCTGTGCGACGACTTCCGGTGCGCGGTCGTAGGCCACGATGCGGTGGTTACCCTGCCGCAGGCGTGTCACCATGTTCATCCCCATCTTGCCCAGCCCGACAAATCCTAATTCCATAGGTCATCCTCTCTGGTGAGTCCCGGTGTGTGATGACTGGTCGTGAGTCGGCCTCGCGCGGCGTGTGGCGATGCCGGTTTGGCGGATGGCTGATGGTATCACGGTCGGGCACGAACGCAAACACAAGGCCGCCTTGTTGGTGGCGGCCTTGTCAGTCCACGCGGGGCGGAAGGGGAATCTCGCGAAACAGGGTGTCGGCAAAGCGGCGACCGATGGTGAGGCGGTCGTGCAGGGTCGCTGCGCTCAAAAACTGGCTGGCCAACTCTCCAAGCGCCGCGTCGCGGGACGCGAGGAAACGCAGCGTGTCGACCGGTGCCGTGTACCAGAGTCCGCGAAGACGAAAGAACGCGGACACACAGTCTTCAAAGAACAATTGCAGGAGATATTGTGCCGTGTTGGGTCGGTCGCGCAGGTCCTCCACCTTGCCCAACCAATGTAGACATTCGGCCTTGAGGCGGATGCGTTCATGAATCCCTGCGGCCGGCGGGCCCTGGCGAAACCGTTGCGCAGCTTTGGCGATCAGTTGGGCGGCGATGTCTTCGTGGTCGTACAGAATCCGTCCCTTCCGGAGTAATGGCGCCAGACGGGTGGAATAGGCGAGATCCTCGGCCACGGTCTTGTGCTCGCCATACCGAATATCGACCAGCCGATCTCCCACGCGGATCATCTCCTGCGCGTCGGCCGGCCCCTTGACCAGCACGATGAGATCGATATCGCTGTGGGCCGTCACGGCGCGACGGGCGCCGGACCCGACCAGAATGATGCCGACCAAATCGCCTCCGCGTTTCGCGCGAATGTATTTCACGGCGCCTGTGACCGCGTCTTCATAGCCTGGCGGGGGGACGGCGGGAGGCATCTCGGGTGGTTCGGGAATGTCGAGTAACTCGGCCTTCAGCTCTTCCGACGAAGGAAGAGTGGGCGTCGATTGCGGTAACGAATCGGTCAGGTGTGAGTCCATATCTACCCTTCGACGTGGTCAGGCGGCCTGCACACGTCGTATCTGTTGCTCCAAGGTGCCGAGCCACGTGTCGAACGGCTGGTCGGCATCCACGATAATCTCAAGTTTTCCATTAGGAAGTTTGCGGACGATCCCCGGGCTTTCCGGTGAGAGGGGAATTTCCACCCATTCGCGATTGATGCCCAAGGCATCGGTCAGGTCAAGAATGCGGCTGATCTGTTGAAACGAGACGGCGTGGAGTGACACTCATTCCTCTTAGCTTCGCTGCGCGTGCCTGCATTGTATATGAGCGGGCAGGCGACCTGTCAACGTAAAGACCAGGCGATTAGGCGAGTACGCGTGCGATGGCGTCGGCCGCCTGCTCAATGGCCTGGGCCGACACGTCCAGGTGAGTGACGGCACGACAGCTTCGTGGGCTCACGGCGTTCAGCAGTACGCCTTCCTGCCGGAGGGCCGCAACGAAGGCATGAGCCGAGAGCCGTGGGCTGTGCACCTCAAAAAACAGGATGTTCGTTTCCACGACGGCTGGGTTGATGGAGACCCCAGGGATCTGTTCGAGTCTGGCCGCCAGCCGTTTGGCATGGGCATGGTCTTCTGCGAGCCGTTGAACGTGGTGTTCCAACGCATAGAGTCCTGCAGCCGCCAGAATTCCGGATTGGCGCATCGCGCCTCCATACATGCGGCGGAAGCGTCGCAGCCGTTCCAGCAGAGCAAGGTCGTCGGTCGCGATCAACGACCCGGCTGGTGCGCCCAGTCCCTTGGAGAGGCAAAAGGTGACCGTTTCAAAATGACGCGCATAGTCGGCGGCGGAAACTCCTGACGCGACGACCGCATTAAACAGACGGGCGCCGTCGAGGTGCATGGGCAATCCGTGGGCACTCGCCACAGCGCGGATGGCTTGGATGGTGGCCAGCGGGTAGATGGTCCCGCCGCCCGCATTGTGCGTGTTCTCGATACAGATCAGTGCGGTTTGAATACTGTAGGGATCGGTGGGCCGGATGGCCGCTTCGACCTGCTCGGCGGTCATGAGGCCGTGCCGGCCGGTGATCCAATGGAGTTGCACTCCCGCCAGTGCCGCTGCCGCGCCCTGTTCATAGCGGATGATATGGCCCTGACCTTCAACGATGACTTCACGTCCTGGCTCGGCCTGCGCCCGGACGCACAGCTGATTGCCGAGCGTGCCTGAGGGCACGAACAGCGCGGCGCGTTTTCCCACGAGGGCGGCGCCGACATCCTGCAGCCGGTTGACCGTGGGGTCTTCGCCGTAAATGTCATCACCCACTTCGGCACGGGCCATGGCCTCGCGCATGGCGGGGGACGGTTTGGTGACCGTATCACTACGGAGGTCAATCATGAACGAGGACCTGTCTCCACGGGGGACTCGGTTGCGTCACTGAACGGAGCGGGGGGCATTGTAGCAAATTTTCTTCGTGCGCGGGATTGCAGGCCTGGTACACTGCGCCCACGTTGAGCCCTATGGAGAGATGGCGTCGATCAGTGATCCGGTTCGTGCAGGCGGAGCCGCAGGAATTATGGCCGTTGGCCTGGTCCTTCGGATATTTTTTCTGCCTGCTCTGCGGCTACTACATTCTTCGTCCCGTACGCGATGAAATGGCGATCCAAGGGGGCGTGCAGCATTTGCCCTGGATGATGACGGGCACGTTCCTCACCCTGCTGGCCGTCACGCCTCTCTTTGGTTGGTTGTCCGCGCGGTATTCTCGCTACCGGTTGTTGCTCGCCGTCTACCTCTTCTTCATTGCCAACCTGCTGGTGCTGTACCTGTTGATGACGGGCGGCCGGTTTATGGAATGGATCGCCCGCGGATTCTTTGTGTGGCTGTCGGTCTTCAATCTGTTCGTGGTGTCGGTGTTTTGGAGTTTCATGGCCGATCTCTTCACGCCGGCCCAGGGCGCCCGACTTTTCGGGGTCATTGCGGCCGGTGGCAGTACGGGGGCCCTGTTCGGTCCTCTCATCACCACCGGACTGACCTATATCTTTCCCGTTCCTGTGCTTATGCTCGCCTCGGCCCTGTTTCTGGCGGCCTGTATCTTCTGTATCTATAAGCTGGAGGTGTGGAGTCGGAGCCGATCCGCCTTCCATCGCGAGAGCAGCGGCGAACCGCTGGGAGGTGGGTTTTTGGCCGGTGTGCGCCTCGTCTGGTCTTCGCCCTATCTGCTCGGGATCTGCGGCTATCTCACCTGCTTGACGATGACCGCAACCTTCCTCTACTTCGAGCAGGTGCGTCTGGTGGCCGAGCATTTCAATCAGCCGGAAGCCAGAACGCGGTTTTTCTCGATGCTGGATTTCACGACCAATCTCCTCACATGGCTGACTCAGCTCTTCATCACGAACCGTGTGGTGTCCCGGTTCGGATTGGTCGTGGCGCTGCTCTTTCTACCGGCAGTCAGTCTGCTGGGGTTCTTGGGCATCGCCTTGTGGCCTGGGCTGGTGCTGTATGTCGTCTTTTCCGTGCTGCGCCGGGTGGGGGAATATGCGCTGTCCAAACCGGCGCGCGAAGTCCTGTTCACGGTGGTCAGTCGTGAGGAGAAATACAAAGCGAAGAATTTCATCGATACGGCGATCTCGCGCGCCGGGGATGCCTCAACGGGGTGGCTGGTGTCTGGCGTGAAGGCGCTTGGCGTGACGACCGCGCAGATTGCCTGGGGACTGGTGCCGCTCATGGGCTTATGGGCCTGGCTTGGCCGATGGTTGGCCGCACAGCAACGCAAGCAGAGCGGCTCGGGGTAAGCCGGCGACCTGATGGCTCGATCTCAATTCCGTGGCCGGACACGCTTTGACTCGCAAAAAAATCGCATGGTATAGTCCGGCGCGAAACGTAATGTGTTGCCGTGATGCCGGTGATGTGCTGATTTCCCTACTCTATGAATACACACCGGATTGTCACCGTACCTGTCTCACCACCTTGGGGTCACAATGGTTGAAGTTCCAGTTAAACTTTACCTTGATAAAGTATTAAAGACGGCTCGTGAGGCGGTCCGTCCGACGTCGTTGCTGACAGGGCCGGTCCGAGAGACAGCCTTGCGTGCCATGGCGGCGGCGATTGCGGAGAAGGAAGAAGCGATCCTTGCCGCGAATGAGACGGATGTGGACGCGGTGGGCAAGTCCATGACGGGATACGAGAACCGGGAACGGGTGCGTGACGCCGTGGCGAGAATTCGCATGGCGGCCGACGACGTGAAGGCGTTGGTGGATCGATTGCATCGCATCGCCGACTTGCCGGACCCGCTCGGTGAGGTCTTGGGGCGCCACGACGAACCGAATGGATTGCAGGTCGGTCGGGTGCGCGTGCCGATCGGGCTCATCGGCGTCATTTCCGAATTGTCTCCATTGGAAACCATCGAGGCGATAGCACTCTGTTTGAAGTCGGGCAATGTCTGTGTGTTCCGCGGGTCGCCGGATTGGACGCACACGCAGGAGATCATCGCCGCCGCGCTGACCACAGCCATGACGGAGGCGGGGATTCCCCGGGGTGCCTGCACCATCATCGATCGACCGGAGAAGGAAGCGGCGCTTGAGTTGATCAAGTCCGGCAAGGCGTTGGATGCAATTATTCCGCGCGGCGGCGCCGGGTTGCGCAAGGTTGTGCAGGAACAGGCGAGGGTGCCGATTCTCTGTCACGACGGCGGGATCACCCACGTCTACATCGACGATGATGTCGAAATCCCTCTGGCGCAAAATATCGTCGTCAATTCGAAGGTGCAAAATCCCTCGGCGCCCAACTCGCTGGATACACTGCTGGTCCATCAGGGGATCGCCCGTCCGCTGTTGTCGGCCTTGATTCTTCGGTTGTTGGACGAGTTCAAGATCGATATCTACGGCTGTCCGAAAACGGTGTCCCTCATGGGGCAGATGTTGATGACCGGGCATAAGGCGGTCAAGCCGGCACAGGAGAGCGACTGGCGCAAACAGTTTCAGGGACCAAGCATGGCCATCAAGATGGTGCCAGGGTTCGACGATGCCCTCGCGCACATCGCCCAACATGGTCCCAGTCATACCTGTGTCATTGTCACCAAATCGTACGAGTCCGCGATGCGCTTTACCCGGGAGGTCGATGCGGGTTCCGTCCTGGTCAATGCGTCCTCGCGGCTGAATGCCGGCGACAGCCTGGGGTTCGGCGCGGATATCGGACTCAGTTCCGCCCGCCATCATGCGCGCGGACCGATCGGTCTCAACCAACTCACCTGCGAGAAATATGTGGTATTCGGCAGCGGGCAACTGCGGCATCCGCATCCGGTGCCCCTGGCCTACGAAGATGCCATCATGCTGAAACGGCCGTAAGGCGCGAATCGTGACGCGTTTTTCGGGAAGAGGACTTTGTGCCTGGCGACTCGAATGACGAGATACGAACGTCGCTGGAGCAACACCTCAAGGCCTGGGGCCTCCGCCGCTTCACCTCCGACCGCGACTACTTCGCCTGGCAACAACGCACGTTCAGTCGGAATGACCTAGACGCACTCCACCGTGCCGTGGAAACCAGGCGGCAGGGAGGCAGCGCCGCCGACCAGGCCTTTTACGATCTGACGGCCCAACCTTCCCTCATCCCCGCACTCTATAGCCAGCGCTACGATTATTACCTCGAGGTCGGGTCTCGAATCTCGGCGGTGCTCGATCCGGACCAGCCGATTCTCGACGCCGGGTGCGGTATCGGCATCCTGACCACGTTCTATGCGGCTCAGCATCCGACCTGCTGGGTCATCGGGATCGACCGGTCGAGTGCCTCGATCGACCAGGCCCGCCGACGCGCCAAAGAATTGGGATTAGACAACGTGCGGTTCGAATGCTACGACCTTGAGAAGGACGCCCTTCCGGAGCGGTACCCGGCGGTCATCGCAACCCATGTGCTGTTTCAATCCGAGCGGGACCTTGGGGTGCCGAGCCGGTCATGGGCGACGTTCGATCGGGATAGCGATCCGCTCACACAAGAGGCATTCGAGGCGCGAACGGGGATCGGACCTCGCTTGGATCGGCTGTCTGTGGCACTGGCTCCCGGCGGCCGGGCGATCCTGTTCGAGAAAGCGCGGTTGCTCTCCCGCCGCATCCCGTTTCAACGGGCCCTGGCAGCCCGGGGGTTATTTCCCTTACTCAGGCCGGAACCGATCCGCTATGCCTCGGTGGAAGAGATCACGGAGGATGGTCCCCTGTACATCCTCTCGCGAGGTCCGGCGTCGTTCCTCTGGGACGAGCAGCCCGAGCCGGATGAAGGAGCTCAACTGGATCTTTCCGCGATCATGCAGGCCCGCGGCACTGACGAGGCTCCGCTGTATGAGAACCATTGGCCCTCGGCTCAGGTGGCATGGGCGCAGTTGCCGGCGCGGCAGGTTGTGCGTGAAGTGACCAGGGATGAGGCCGACGGCCGGCAACTACACGTTGAACAGGGCTTGAGCGGAGATCTCATGTACCTGTATGTCGCCAATACCTTCGATCAGCGTCAGTTGGTGGTCGTGGAAGCGGCCCGGCGGGGGATGCTGGAACAGTATTACCGGGAGATCGTAGGTGAGAATTCGTGATGGGGAACCGGAGTCGGCGAAGCCGGCGGCGGCATGGACAGGTGAGGCGAAACCGGAGATAATGCCCGCCCGATGACGCAGACGAACACACCACCTTCACGGACGGCCCTTGAAGTCGTCGGCTTGATTCCCGCCGCGGGCCAAGCCAAACGGCTGCAGCCGTTCCCCTGCAGCAAGGAAGTCTATCCCGTCGGCTTCGCCCTCGACGAGAAGACCGGGCTGCCGCGTCCGAAAGTCGCGGCCCACTACTTACTGGAAAAATTCCGGGTCGCCGGAATCACGAAGGCCTTCTTCGTGATCAAAGACGGCAAATGGGACATTCCGAACTATTTTCGAGAGGGCGACCTGGTCGGTCTGTCGCTGGCCTATCTCGTGATCGGCGGATCGCTGGGGCCGCCGGATACCATCGATCGCGCCTATCCGTTTATCGAACAGAAATGCGTGGCGTTTGGCTTTCCGGATATTGTGTTCGGGCCCGACGATGCCTATCGACAGTTGATCGCAGCGCAGGAGCGAACCGGCGCGGATGTGGTCTTAGGCCTGCATCGGGTATATGACCACCGCGTGTGGGACATGGTGGAGTGCGATGCCGACGGCCTCGTGCGGAATATTGTGATGAAACCGGCAGCGACGACGTTGATCTACGGCTGGTGCTGCGCGGTTTGGACGCCCACCTTCTCGCAGTTTCTCCACCACTTTCTGCGCGCAGAGGAGACACGCCGCAATTTGGCGCAATTGGCCAATCCCGCCCATGATCTGGGCGGAGATCTCGCTGTGGGCGTCGTGCTGCAGGCCGCGCTCAAGGCGGGGCTGGTTCTGCACAGCGTGATTTTCCCTCACGATACCTATATCGATATCGGCACGCCGGGGGATCTTGCCAAAGCGGTGCGGGAGTTTAGCCTAAAATAGGTTGATGCCGATTGTGCTCGCGTCACGGTCTGCCGTTGTTTGCCTCATCCATCCAATGGGGCTGTGCAGGCAGATCTCCCACCCTCGTGCCTTCTAAAACCTTGCGGCAGCGCCGGTACTGTCTCGAATACGCCGATCGATGAATGGCGGCGGGCACCAAGTACATTGTGATCGCCGACCAGCCGGGCGGCGGACTATTCGAGCGGTTTCACCGTGAGTGCGTTCGATTTCACGTAATTCAATGGCCACACACGGGTGATTTGGTCGGGATGGTTGCCGCCAGTGAGCCGGACCTTGACCACGCTCCCACCGAGGAAGACGACCGTGGCCGGTTCGATTTTCACAAAGACCGTTTCCTTCTCACGGATGTGCACGTTGATATTTTCCGTCGAGATAAACAGTTCGGGCGACCATTTCACGTGCAGAACGTATGAGCCTGCTGGAAGGCTGATCCAGGTAAATTCTTTCGAGGCGAGGTCGCCCACCTGTTGGTCATTGATATACACGGTGGCCTTACGAAGCGCCGGCGGAGAATCGGGTCGATAGATATAGAGCACGGTTTGGTCCGCTGTGGGAGAAGGAGCCTCTTGAAAGGGGATGTGAGAGAAGCATCCCGGCATCCCCAATAAGCACAGCGTCAATCCAAGGCTCAACAGCCGGTGGGGCATGAAGTGTCTCCTCCTGGAAGGGGTGAGCTGCGGGCGTATCGGATGCTCGACTGTGGGTGCGGCATTAGGACGTGGGATGGCCCGGCGTACTCTTGGCCCGAATGGACTCGGCTCTCTCCGCAAAGGCATCCGCCTCAGCATTCCGGTTTTGATCCCGAAGAAACTGCGCATAGAGGCCTAGGGCCTTGGCAAGGGCGAGATGATCGGGACCGTAGGTGCTTTCTGTAAGCGTCAGGCCACGCGTGAACAGAGGCTCCGCGTCCCTGCGTCCCTGCTTCCAAACCGCAACCGCCAGAGACACTAGCGTATTGGCAAGCTTTGTGGAACTCGGACCAGTCTGCTGCTCATAAATCGCTATGGCTCGGCGGAGCTGTTGCTCCGCATGGGCATAGTGTTTGATGGCGAACAGCGCCTCTGCATGATTCGTCAGTGCGACGGCCACTTCTGGGTGAGACGTCCCGGAGCTTCGCTCCACCATGTGGATGACTTGGCCGTAGAGTGGCTCCGCTTCTTCCGGATGCCCACGAACAAGCTGAAGGGCCGACCAGGTAGAAAGACTGGCGGCAGTTTGAGGATGATTGTCGCCTAGTCGCTTCTGCGCGGTTTCATAAGACCGTTTCAAGATCGGCTCTGCCTCGTCCAGTCGATTTTGCGTGAGTAGGAGGGCGCCGAGATGGCGAAGGGCCAGGCACAGTTTGGATGGATCAGGACTCTCAGATTTCGCCCACAGTGTGACGACCTGTCGCACCAGACTCTCTGCTTCGCCCACGCGATTAGTCATCAGGTATAGACTGGCCAAGCCCATCATCGGCTCGCCTAGGCGAGGGTCTTGAGGGCCGTATGCTGCAGCAATGTGCCTCTGCGATTGCGTGTACAGTTGTTTGGCTTCGCCGAGTGATCCATGGTCTCCAGCAATGTTCCCCAGCATGGACTCTGTCATCCCAACTTCACCGCTCTCAGGCCCGAAGAGATGCCGATATATGCCAAGTGCCTGCTCGGCATAGGCCCAGGCGGCGGCATAGTTGCCCCTTCTTGAGGTGACGGAGGAGAGGCTCCGTAGCGACCTTGCCAAGCGAGCGTCCTCGGCTCCGAACTCCTGAGCGCGTTTGACGGCTTGCGAATAGTAGTATTCGGCTTCAGCATATCGCCAATGCTCCTGTTCGATGTCACCCTTGTGAATGAGCGTTTCCCAGGAAGGCGGAAAGGAGGGCGGGGAAGATACGTGGGGATGTGGACAAGCCGTCAGGAGCAAAGCGATGCCGGTCACCATGACCGTGCTGATCCTCATCGTCACGGTACACAGCCTATCTCGAAACGATATTGTCGTCATGGATTAATCGAAAAATGAAATGGTGCCAGGACTCGCTCGCAAAAGAGATGGGTGCTCAAAAAGAAATCAGTCGGGACAGCATTTTCTTTCGCCACGCTCACACGATGTGCGAACGACGCTCCTCTTCTCGCTCAGTCTCCATGAAAGAGCTTCCGGCATTCCAGGAGGAGGTAGACCGGCCGCGTATGCTTCTCTTTCTTATCGGGAACATGGCCGATCGCGGCGCCGGTCACGATCATCCCCGGAGGGCACTGCCAATCATGACTGCCCACCAGCCCCCCTAATCCAAACGCGTCGGGCACTCTAGGGCTGACCAGGATGGAGGCCGGATCTTTTCCCTTCGATCCGTTTTCGTGGATATCGGCCGCCGTTGCATGTTCGAGGCCTACCTGGAGGAGGCTCTCTCGAAGCTGCAACTTGTTGTAGACCTCGTGCAGTCCCATGACGAGCCGATTCATCGGCGCTGAGGTTTCGAACAGGGTGCCGTCTTTTTCGTAGTTGAACAGAAACTTGCTCTTCTCTGAACGAGATCCGACCGTGCCGTCTGCTTGCAATTCCCGGCAGGAAAAGCGGAAGGATTCCCACGTGCGGTTGTTCACTTCCTCGATAAAGAGCCCGTGCAGCACACCATCCGTAAACATCTCCAGACAGGAGACGAACGGGCTTTCCACCACCTTATCCTTGGCATAGTCCAGATCGTTGCAGGCCGTCCACACGGAGCCGACGAGTCCCGGATAGGGCAGATTCTTCGGCACACAGCCGGCGATGACATAGGTCCGGGAATCGTTCCATGTATATTGAGGATTGTGATCATCCAACGGGTTGGAAGCGATGGAATACCCGCTTCCTGGTCGAACGGCGCCCGTTCCCGCCCAAGAGGAAGAGACCGGCAGCAGCAGCGCGGCAGTCACTGTAATCAGGAGTCCTGCGATCAGTGCGGCGGTTGGTCGGGTCATTGGGCATTCCTCCTTCTTGTAGAGCAAAGAAATGACGAAGAATTGCTGCCGGAGATCGGGGGCGCCTGTGACTTCCGGCACGATGTTATGCCGCTCAAAACGGCGACTCGTGCTGCAGCACAATGCCTGTCTTGGCGACTGCGTCTGAACATCGACAGCCGGAGATTGTGCCCAAGGTCGTGGGGAAGGTTTCACGGCTCGTCAGGCGCGTTGCTCAAGGGTAGGCCGCAAGGATCTGTTCGGCTGCTGCCAGTCGTTCACGCGCCTCCCTATCCGAAAACTGCTTCCGACAGTTCGTACAAAACCTGAGCCGCCCGGCGATCGACTTGATGTCCCGTTTCTCGTTGAAAAAAAGCGGGCAATCGGCAGGTCCCACCCGGCGTGGATGTGGCGGAATGCCTGCGACGACTGCGGCCGCCAGATGCGCCATCATCCGCTCGACCGTGAATTCCCGCTCGTTGAGTTGTTCGAGCAGCTCAAACGTTGAGGTCACGATCAGCGGGTCCCGCCGCCAATAGTACAGATAGCTGGTCCGCGCATCCTTCATCGGAAAGTTGATCATGCAGATGAGCTGGTTGACGGCGAGTTCTTTCGGTTTCGATTTCAATCGCTCATAGAGCGTTTCTGCGACCACGAAGGCCTGATCCTTCTCCTGCTCCCGCCGCCAGGTCCCGATCGGTGCGGGAAACGAGACGGTTTCGAAGGCGTAGCGCGTTTGGACCTGGGTGAGGCGTTCGCAGATGTCCGGAAGATGCGGAATCATGCGATGGGCATTCCAGATTCCGATTCTGACGCGATCCCCCACGGCGCGTCGCCGGCTGCGTACGGCTGCGCTTCTGGTGCGCTCATAGTCGGCGGCCGTTCTCGGGAGGCAGAGATGTTGGGCAGGATTGCGCGCAAAGACGACCGGTACCGCCCAATCGATGGCTTCTCCGGAGATGGAGTAATTGACCGACACCCGCGCCTCGCGAGCGGCATCGCCGATGCTGTGTCCCATGGCCAGCGCCCAGTAGAAGTGACGGGAGAAGGCCGTGGCGGAGACGTCCAGCACCGGATACTGGTTCGCGACCACCGCCGGGACGCCGCCGGCAATGAGGGCCTGCGCCACGCCGCGACTGAAATCCTGGCGGCCGCCCCGGCCGGTTTCACAGGCGTTCAAGCAGACCAGCCTGATGCCTCGACGGCAGACGATCTGGCGCAGGGTGGAGGAATCCAACCGTTGTTCGCCGCCGTCCTGGTTTTCAAACATGAGATAACCGCAGTCGCTCTGTTCGTCGTATTCGCCGTGGCCGATGAAATGTAGAATGTCGAAGGGGGCGTCAGCGCTTTCCAGGCGGCGGTGGAGCAGTTCCGGGGTGGCGTCAAGCAATAGTTCAACCTCGGCCAGTCCCGCGTCGAGGAGTCGGCGGAATCCGCTTTGAATGACATCGGCCTCTTCCTCCACCGACAGCGTACCGAGACCAAGCGGTTGAGCCACCACGACCAGGATACGCATGCCTTCGCGGGCTGGAATGCGTTCGGCTGGAATGGCGGTCAGCACGTTACGGGTGAAATTGATTTCTTCGAGCGCCAGGAACGTTCTCCGGTCGGGGTCGTAGATGAATTCCCACGACTGGTCGGCAATCCACCCGATGTCGGAGGTGAAGATCAGGTTGAGGCGGCGATTCACTTGCTCCGACCGCGCGGCGTCATAGAGCCGCCGCACCTGGTCGGGAAAGAGAGCTTCGAAGAGGGCGCCGCCCATGCGTTGCAGCGCGGACTCGTTCGGTAGTTGCGGATAGGCGGGGTCGCCGTCGATGTACCCTTGGATGTGCGCCTGTCCGGCCTTGATGAGATCCCACTGAGTTGTGGCCGCAGTGGTGGAGCCGCGACGTTTCGTCGAGGCGGCTGTGGCTTTCCCTCCGGTGCGCAGATACTCCATGACCCGCGCATTGCGGAAGGTGGCGATCAATTGTGCGACGTCCGCACCCTGCGTGGGAGCGATCAAGGCGATATGGAACACATCTTCCGGCTCCGGAGTGGCTGTCGGCATCTCGGTCGGTGCCTGCTGCCGGACGGGAGAGACCGTCGCTCTGGGTACTGTCGGCTCTCCGCGTTTCCCGGAGGCTACGGCGACTGCCGGTGGTTGCATGCGGGCGGCGCCGCGACGCCTACCCGATGGCAGGTCCTGCGCGATATCGATCGGCGTGATGGGCTGTGCCTGTCCGCGTAACGCGCGAACGAGAAAATCCACTGTGCCGGGGTCATCGAAGAAATTCACATGGTTCACGGGATTCAGTTGCGGCAGATTGCCGCCGAGCCCAAAACAGCCGACACGGGTCCCCGGGATAGCGGCGGCTCCCGTTTGCGGATCCACACGCCAGCCGCCTTCGGTCGGGACAACGAGGTCGTTCGCGGTCGGGAAGAAGAGGTCTGCCCCTGCGTCGATGATTCGTTGCAGTAAGGCGCCGTCCGGCTCGAAATTCGCGACAAGGGCCGAGTAGGCCTCACTCGGAGGATCTGGCGCAGCCTGCAAGGCCTGAATGATGTCGCCATTGTTATCCATCGAGGCGAGGCCCGGGAGGCTGCCGACCAGGCGACGGGCAATCCACGACAGGGCTTCGCTCACAAACTCCACACCGGTGGTAAACGGATTATCCGGGAACAACTCCATCACGTTAGATAGCCAGTTCGTGTACTGGGTAACGTGGTCCGGCGAGGCGAGGGGGGTTCCGCCGTTCGGGCTCGCCACCAGCACGGCGCGGCCGACGGCGAATCGATCGGCCAGCGATCCGAAGCGGTCGCGGCGTTCGACGAGATGTCGAAGGACGAGCCCGCCGCGCGAATGGGTGATCACGTCGAAGGTGGTGCGGCGATCGGGCAAGGCTTCGAGCAGCATGCGGACGTTTTCTTCCGGCGTGCGACTGAGGGTGAAGTGATCGAACCCATAGATCCGGTTTTCGTAGACCTCCTTCAGTTCCTCGAACAGGGTCTTGCCGTTGCCGCCAGGTGTCTTGGCCAATCCTTTGAAATCGGCGGTCGTACTGGAGAAGGTGCCGTGCAGGAATAGGAGATTACGACCGGTGGTGCTGAGGGTCCGGAAGTCGGCGGCAGGTAGCGCTGCGTTGCTGCTGAGGCCCTCCGCGGTGACCGTGAGCCATCCTTCTCGTCGGCCTTTCAACTTCCAGGTCGCGGTTTCCCAGAGCAGGGCCAGCTTGGCGAGCGCATAGTCGGCTATTTTCCCGGCGACTTTCAGCACAACTGCTTTGATGGTGGCGCTGATGAACCCTCTGCGTCCACCGGGCTCAGCAACGGGAGCGGCGGGGATGGGAATCGAAAACCGGTAGAGGGTTCGTGCCCCTCTGCGTCGTCCCCGGCGAGCCGGCTCGCTGGGCATGTGAAACCGAACGGCGCCGGAGGCATAACGCGTCATCACCATGTAGATGTCGTCGGGGCCACCTTCTACGTCGAGTGTGAGGGGCGCGGCAGCGGCTTCGCCTCGTCGGACTTTCGGCGTGGCGGTGAGCGTCTGTTCGATCTGCCAGCGTTTGGTCGCGGTGAGATTCTTCAGAAATGGATCGGGTGCTTCCGCGGTTGCCCGCCGACCTCCGCGCACGGCGCCAGTTGCACGAACCTCCCAGCCCTCCGATGTCGCCCAGCTCACCTTTCCGGATTGTGTGTGTCCCATGTGCTGTTCCTACTCCCCCTACGTTCGTGAAGATGTGTATTCTCGTGTCGATTCATGAAGCGAAATGCCATTGACTGATTTCAGATCCTGTAGCACACCGTGCGTTACCGTCGCCGAGTGGTGAAGATCCGACCCTACAGGCGTGACGACGATGTTGTGTCGCGCTTATCCCACAACCGAAAGCATGAGGCAAGCGGGATGTTCAATCGCTGGTGAGCCCTGAACGTATCAGTGGCCAAGGAGCAGGTCGGTTGGGCAATGGCATTGGAGAGAGTGGTTGCAGGGTGCACTCGAAACTACGCACGGTGTCATGAGCCGCGATCAAGGAACCAAACGGGGGGCTGGCAGGGAGCGTGCCGGAGTGGCGAATGAGTCAGTCAAAAGCCGAGAGCCTTTTCCAGGTCGGCCTGTTCTTTCTTAAAGGTTTTCTTGCGCCCTTCCTCAGCCTGTTCGTGTCGCTGCTCCGTGTGTTTTTGGACGGCTTCCGCTTTGGCGTGCTCGCCGGCGATGGCGTAATAGTCTGCGGCAACCTCTCCTTCTCCCTTGGCTTCGTGGCGTTTCGCCAGGGACAGCGCCTTTTCACGGACCTGTTTCACACCCTCATGCCTGTCGGCTTGCTCATAGTAGGAGATGGCGAGCTCGAGAAATTTCCGACCGTCCTCGGCGGCAAGCGTCTCTGCTCGTTTCGCCGCTCGTGCGCGAATCCGATCCTCGCCGGCTTTGGCATAGTACGCCCAGTCTCGTGCGCGCCCCAGCTCCTGAAGAGAATTCCGGCCGATCGAGGCAAACCGTTTCTCCTCTTCCGCCAGCGCCTTGTCGAGGTTCTTGAGGGCATGGGCTCGCATCGCGGATTCCTGGGCCTGGTCGTTTTCGTGCGCAAAGTAGTCGATGGCGTGGCTCACCGTGTTGATGTCGTCCGGGTGTTGTTCAACCAGCTTGCGTTGCATGCGACCCGCCTCGGCGGGGCTGTGCGCGCGAAGGTACCAGTCGAACGCGTCCTTCAGGTTGCCCCGTCGTTCTTCCTCCATCCCGACGGCCTTGGCGGTTCGTAATGTCAGGGCTTCGCGGCGTGGGTAGTCGCTCACGCATTCACTGTCGGCCTTGGCGGCGGCTGCGAAGGCCTCGCGTGGTTTCCTGGCCCGTTCCAATTCTTCCGCTTTCTTCAGTTGCGCGTCCGCCGCGACTTGCAGAGCCTTGTCGGCACAGAGGGAATCCGCCCAGGCCGGCGCGCTCCACAGTCCAAGGCTGCCGGCGAGCACGAGATTGAGGGCATGCAGTCGCGTCACCACGGCCTCCTCAACGACCCATCATGCCTTTGAGCATGTCCATCCCCATGCCCATGCCGCTCATGTCCAACTTCTCGAAGCCTTTGGGGATTTCGAACAACTCGGCCGGTTGTTTCCCGATCTGGATATTGGTCTGCTCCATCTTGAAACGGGACTTCTGCCCCTTCTCAATGGCGATCGCGTCGATTTTGGCAAGAATGCCTTCCTTCGTGGTCCACATGAAGCCACCCATTTTGGTCCCGTCCTTGCCGGTCATGATGATCTTGCTCTTGTGCATCACGACTCCATTCAGCGACTCCTCTCCCAGTGCCGTCTGCTCAACCTGGTAATTGGAGAGGTCGGAGGTCCCACTCGATGCGGGATTTCCGGAGGCCTCCATGTACATCTTCTCTTCCGGCATGAGCGTCCAGTTCAGGTTCTTGTCGTGGCGAATGATGGTGAACATGGACGCACCACCCTGGGTCATCTCCCGGCGCTCCTTCGTGGGGGTAGAGTAGATGCGGGTTCTCATCGCGCCCTCTTCGGATTCAATGATCTGGTCGGCAGAGTATTCGACATTCACACGTTCCGTTGCGAGGGCTGGGCTTAGGGGGAACAGTGTCGCGGCACTCACGACGAGAGTGACCAATAGTCTGGTGAGCATGGAATGCCTCTCCTTGCGGTATGGTTGTGGAACCTGTGATGTCGCCTGTCGCATAGGCGAGCACCATCTTCATGGATGGTGAAGTGAAGAGAAGGGTACGCCAGGTGTGACAGCCTGTCAATTCGTGTTACGGGCGGGGAACGGTTGGGAAGATTCCCGTCGGGCGGTGAATCGTCAGTGAGGTGTCTTCTCCCGCATCAACGGCGCGCTCCGGCCCTTGCGCGTTTGGCCTTCAGGCGGTCGTCGTCGGATAGAGACGGTGAGACAAGCGCGCGTTCCCAGGACCCGTACATCGGATTGGGAAGGAGAAACCACGTAGTGCCCCAGCGTTCGCTGTGCTCGCGGGCCAGACGGACGCGTTGTTCAGGAGTGTCACCTGCGCCAGAGACAAAATCTCCCAGATCATCCCCGATCAGCAGCAGGATGCGAAATCGGTTCGCGAGGTACTGTCTTCGGCTCGACTTGTCCGCCGGCCAGTTGAACGGTGGCTCGCCTTCCGACAGTACCGTGTCGAAGTCATTGGGAAGAGGGACACCGAGTTTCTCGAGGTTGAGTCTGGTTGAGGACTCCTGGCCGGCATGCCGATTGGTGATGAACAGGATCGCGACGCCCTTGCTGTGGGCCTGCGCGATGAAGTCCAGCGCGCCCGGGACGGCTGGCGCATCGGCCTCACGCACCCAGTCGTCCCATGCCGACGGGCTGAACGTGGCGCGCTGTGTCACCAGCCACCCCTCGAAGGCACTGTTGTCCAGCACCGTTTCGTCCAGGTCTAGGATAACGGCCGGCGGCCAGTTCGCGATGTCGCCGGTGTCCTCCGGCATCGCGCTCCAGGTTCGCTCCCGCAACGCGCGATCCAGCGCCTCACCGGCCTGGCGGTAGGTGGTCGAGGAGAGTACGTGATACTCGGCGGATGTCCGCACCCAGAGCAGACTGTCTAGGAGCTCATGGGTATCCCGGTGACTTGCGCATCCCGTGCCGGTCATCAGTACCAGCACAACCCAGCACAGGTGCGTGAACATCCGATCGGTCTGTCGGAAATGCCAAGGAGTTGTAGTCATACGTAGTCGGTTAAGGCCACAGGTCTGTCTGGTTCTCGGCCGCGCATTCTATCTGTTCACTCGGCACGGGTCTATGAGGATGAGCGGTAGTCGAGCCCCGGGCTCTATGGTATAAGAGCCGTCAGGCAAGATACACGTCACGTACACTGTATCCAATTGTCTCGCGTACTGTATCGGATCATGTACAGAGCTCGCGGTTCGAATCTCTATCTGTTGAGGTGATCGTCGGTCAGTCCGAAGGAAGATGTGCGCGCATCCACTTCCGGAACAGGACATGGTCTTGTCGCATCACAGGGGATGCAGATTCGAAACGATGATGAGTACGTGATGGTATGAATGGTGCATTTGCCCGGAAAGGTGCGTTGATCTCGCCGACAGTGTCTTAACTGATCAGACACAAGTTCCCAGTGTGGAGAGGTGAGCCGGATGAAGGAAGTCATCAGAATCCTCTTGATATCACCGGACGAACCGGGTCTTTCCGTTGTGCCTCACGCTCAGATCCTTGATCAGTTAGAGCGCGGGCTACCGGGTGAACAGTTTGTCCTCGATCGAACGACACAGGCCCCCTTCGTTTCGCCACAGCCCCCGCACCTTGTGTTGCTCCAGCAGACGTTCCCGCTTGGATCGCTTGAATCATGCCTCACCGATGTGAGCCGGCGTTGGCCGACTGTGCCTATCCTGGGGATACTTGGTGAACAACCTGGGCACGACAATGGAGTGCTGGAAAAAATTCTGCCGATTCTGCGCGACTTTGTCGTGAGTCCGTTACGTCATCGCGAGTTGGCGCTGCGCGTGCGTCGCATTTTGGCACAGGAGTCTCAGGTGACGAGACGTGAGCCGGACCTCACGCGGCCGGTGCGGGTGGATTCACTGCTGGGCGAGAGCGCGATCTTTCAGGCTCAGGTGGAGAAGGTGCCTCTCTTTGCCGGAGTGGATGCGACTGTGTTGCTGCAGGGCGAAACGGGAACGGGCAAGGAGGTGTTTGCCCGCGCGATTCATTATTCGAGCCCGCGCAAGGATCGTGCGTTCATTCCGATCAATTGCGCAGCCCTGCCGGATCAGTTGTTCGAGAATGAATTGTTCGGTCATGCCAAAGGTGCGTACACGAGTGCGGCGCATGAGCAAGGCGGATTGGTGCTTGAGGCTGAAGGCGGGACATTGTTTCTCGATGAGGTCGATGCACTGAATCCCTCTGCGCAGGCGAAATTGCTCCGGTTCGTGCAGTATCGCGAGTATCGACCGTTAGGCTGTTCGCGCACCAGGTTGGCGAATGTGCGGATCATTGCGGCATCCAATCATGACCTCCGGCAGGCGGTGATCGAGCGGCGATTTCGCGAGGATCTGTTCCACCGGCTCAACGTCCTCTCGCTGCTGGTGCCGCCGTTGCGCGAACGTCCCGAAGATATTCCGCTGCTGGCCAATCGGTTTCTGCAGCGCCTTCGACGCCCCGACGGACAGGGACCCCGCGAACTGTCCGACCAGGCGATGGAAAAACTGTTGGCGTACAGCTGGCCGGGAAATGTGCGGGAATTGGAAAGCACCCTCCAGCGAGCCGTCGTCTTGTGTGGGGCTGCGGTCATCCAGGCTCAGGATATTGAATGTTCCGTGGAGAGTTCCAAGAGTCAACCGCTCAACGGATCGCTCCGCGCCGTGAAGACCTCCGCGACCATGGATGTCGAACGAGCGTATCTGGTGAAAACCCTGGTGACCTTCCGCGGAAATGTCACACACGCGGCCAAGGCAGCGGGGAAGGAGCGGCGGAGTTTTCAGCGGTTGCTCCGGAAGTATGGGATCGATCGGGAATCCTTTCAGCGCGATGAGGCGGGGCCACCGGGAGACTATCCGACGCCTCTTCACCCACTCGATGGGCACGCCTAACCGCCTCAGTGCCGCGGTCGTTGTGCCGCACCTTCCATCGTCATGATAATGCGCAGAGTCTGAGCCGAGTCCGCGCCGATGCGCTGCGGCAGAAACGCCGCGCCAGTGCCTGCCCCTGTCATAGCCCCTCAGTAAAACCAACGGAACGGGTATCTCCCTAATGGCATTCCTCTTGCTTTGCCTCACGGCAACATTGTGATGCAGAGCCTCTCCGGGGGGCGGGCTGGATGGAATCGCAGGATGCGGGGGTCAGGCACAGTATTCTCGACTATCTGGTCCGCCATCCGGGGGCGAAAGACACCCGGGAGGGCGTGATCAATTGGTGGATTGCGAAACCGTGTCCGGACGAGCGCATCGCGGATCAGGCCTTGGAGGCGCTGGTGGCGCAAGGATGGATTGTGAAACGGGATACTGCGAGTCAGGCGATCTACAGTCTCAATCATGCGCGTGTCCAGGAGATCCAGGCATTTTTAGCGAACGATCGACAGGGAACGTGAATTACTTCAGCCGAGGAGGATGAGTATGCCAGTGCAACCAACCTATCCGGGTGTGTACATCGAGGAATTGCCGAGCGGGGTGCGCACCATCACCGGAGTCGCCACGTCGATCACGGCGTTTGTAGGAAAGGCCGTCCGCGGTCCGGTCGATCGTCCCGTGACGATCACGAGCTTCGCGGACTTTGAGCGGATCTTCGGCGGGCTGCATCGCGATATGACGCTGAGCTACGCCGTCCGGGATTTTTTTCTCAACGGCGGCAGTCAGGCCGTGATCGTGCGGCTCTACAAAGCCACCGTGGGAAGCGCCAGCAAAGCGACGTACGAAGTTCCCAACCTGACCTTGCAGGCCGCGTCGGAAGGCGCCTGGGGCATGCAGGTGAGAGCTCGCGTGGACAAGAAGGCGGTGACGGACCCGAACCTGATTGCGGTGGCGACGCGGCTTGGCGTACAACCGGCCGACCTCTTCGACCTGACGGTGCGTGACGGGAGCACAGGCGTCACGGAAACGTTCCTGAACCTCACCACGAAGGAGAGTGCGCGGCGTGCCGATCGCGTGTTGGCCGCCGAGTCGACCCTCGTGCGTATGACGTCGAGCCTTCCTTCCAATACATCTCCCACTGCGCATGCAGGCACTCTGGCGGATGCCGATGTCTGGACGGCCGGTACGAAGTCCACGCCCGCAAAAAATGCGGCTCCCGCCGACGTGGCGGTCGACAGTGCGGTGCTCGATGCCACGGCCTACAACGGCAGCCTCGCGTCCAAGACGGGGCTCTACCAATTGGAGAAGGTCGACCTTTTCAACCTCCTCTGTATCCTGTCCGATGCCCGAGGCGGTGATGTTCCCGACGCCGTGTATCAGGAGGCGCTGAGCTACTGCGTGAAACGGCGCGCCATGTTGCTGGTCGATCCCAAGGTCGGGTGGTCGGTGAGCACGGCCGCAGCCGGGGTTGCGAGCATGAACTTGAATGGAGACATGGCGCGGAACGCGGCGGTCTATTTCCCTCGCATCAAACAGGCGGACCCCCAGTTGGGCGGTCAGGTGGAAACCTTCGTGCCGTGCGGCGTCATTGCCGGCATCATGGCACGCACCGACACCCAGCGCGGGGTCTGGAAAGCCCCCGCCGGGTTGGAGGCCGCCTTGAACGGTGTGGCCGGACTGCAACTCGACATGACGGATGCCGAAAACGGGCTGCTCAATCCTTTGGGGATCAACTGTCTGCGCACGTTTCCGGTGCACGGGCGGGTTGTATGGGGCTCGCGGACCATGCGAGGCGCCGATGCGGCGGCTGACGAATACAAATACGTACCCGTCCGACGCCTGGCGCTCTTTCTCGAAGAAAGTCTCTATCGCGGCACGCAGTGGGTGGTATTCGAGCCGAACGACGAGCCCCTGTGGGCGCAGATCAGGCTGAACCTCGGCGCCTTCATGCACAATCTGTTTCGGCAGGGTGCGTTTCAGGGGACGACCCCGAAGGATGCCTACTTCGTGAAGTGTGACAAAGAGACCACGACGCAGAACGACATCAACCTCGGCATCGTCAATATCGTCGTCGGGTTCGCCCCGCTCAAGCCTGCGGAGTTCGTCATTATCAAGCTCCAGCAGATGGCCGGCCAGATTGCGACCTAGCGGCTGGTGAAACAGCCGCGCGTCGGGGCCAGATGAATGTATGAAATGTATGAGTGGATAGGGAAACGATTGTATCACCACTCGCCGGATGCTCAAAAAGGCCGTCCGCCGCGGCCGCAGCGAGCGCAGGGGCGAGGCGTACTATCCCCGTGCGTCGAGCCTCTGTGCGATGCGGAAACAGAGGTGGCAATTTTTTTTCAGTATCCTGCTAACAGGAGGAACACATGGCTCAGTTCACCGTGAACACGCATCGATTCGATCCCTATAAGAATTTCAAGTTTCGGGTCAAATGGGACGGGCGCTATGTGGCCGGCGTCAGCAAGGTCGGGTCTCTGAAGCGTTCGACCGAAGTCGTCGAGCATCGCGAGGGCGGCGACCCCAGCACCAGCCGTAAGTCTCCCGGCCGCACCAAGTTCGAAGCCATTACGCTCGAACGGGGCGTCACGCACGACACGGCCTTCGAGCAGTGGGCGAACAAGGTCTGGAATTTCGGCTCCGGCTTGGGGGCGGAAGTGTCGCTGAAGGATTTCCGGAAGGACATCATCATCGAGTTGTACAACGAGGCCGGACAACTGGCGATCGCCTACAAGGTGTTTCGCTGTTGGGTGTCTGAATACCAGGCTCAGCCGGACCTGGATGCCAATGCCAATGCGGTGGCGATCCAGACGCTCAAGCTCGAAAACGAGGGCTGGGAGAGGGATTACGAGGTAACGGAACCGTCTGAGCCGACCTTTACGGAGCCGTGAGCATGACCCAGGATTCAGACCAGGGCCTGTCCGCCGCCGCGCTGTTGGAGGTGTGGGAGCAGGGAGTGGGCCGGCATCCCATCGACCAAGCCTTGCTGTTGTTGCGGTACGCGTACCCTGAGGAGTCGTTTGAGGCGCTCTGCGAATGGACGGTTGGGCGGCGCGATGCGCATGTGCTGGATCTTCGTCGGCACACCATCGGTGATCGCATAGAGGCCTATGCGGAATGTCCGACCTGTCGCAACGGGCTCGAATTCGAACTGTCCTGTGCCGCGCTCCTGGCATCGGCGGTCACCTCGGACGCCGCTTGGACGAGGGTGGAACAAGACGGCCGCTTGTGGGAGTTGCGGGGGCCGAACAGCCGGGACCTGGCACTCGCGATCACGGCGGCGGATCCGGACCAGGCCCGGCGCATCATTCTGTCCCGTTGCGTCCGCGGGGTGGCCGGGGACGACGAGAGGTCGGCGTGGACTGAGGTGAACGAAGTGGCCCTGGCCGGACGATTGGGTGAACTGGATCCCCTGGCCGAAGTGCTCATCGATCTGCGATGCGAGGCCTGCGGAGCCCAGTGGCAGGCGCTGTTCGATACCATCACGTTCTTCTGGAATGAACTCCAGGCGAGGAGCCGACGACTCTTGCAGGAAGTTGATCTGTTGGCACGGACCTACGGTTGGACGGAAGGAGAGGTCCTCCGCATGAGTGAACAGCGTCGAGGGCTCTATGTGGAGATGGCCTTGGCATGAGCGATTTTGTCACCAGATTGGTGGAGCGGCAGGCCGGGACCGTGGCCATGGTTCAGCCGCGCACCCCATCGATGTTCGCACCGGCGGGGAGTCGGACGGGGCTGTCCGAGTTCCCGGTGGTCGATTCGTTGTTGCCGCCAGCTGACGCAAACCAAGCGCCACCGACATCCATCCGCCAGGGCGATCACGAAGGCGGGCTGCTGACGCAGACTGATCAACGGGAGAGGCGACCGCCGGCTCCCGCTTCACGGCCGACCCCGCATGCTGTGCAGGGGCCGCGCCAAGCCGAATCGTCGCTTGCGCCGTTGGTGAGGAACGCCTCGGCAGTCGTTCCTCAGCCGACCCATGAGACGCTCGCATCGCCGCATGTGAGTTCGGTGACGATTCGCAACACTGCACCGAGTCGTCAGAGGGGGACGACCCAACCGAACATCGCAGGCCGCCTCGGCTCCGCGCCTCTGCCTCCTACGGCCCGCATCGAACCGCCGCCGCGCCTGGTGGAGACTCGTCAGGCTATGCCTCGTTCCTCCGCTGCGGCCCCGCCTTCGTTGGCGTCTGGGTCGGGCACGGGTCGGAGGACGCAACAGATCAACGTGGCTCCAACCGAACCTCCTGTGGAAGTCACCATCGGGCGGATTGAAGTGACGGCGGTGTCCACTGCGCCAGACACGAAACGGAAACCGGCGACTCGCCGGCCGGCGATGTCCTTGGAAGACTATTTGACGCGTCGTCAGGGAGGAAGATCGTGAGCACGGCATTGGCCATTGCCGGCGTGACGGCCGTGCTGCGAGATCTACTGAACGATGGGTTGATCAATCACAACGTCAGCGGGCTGCTTGGCAGTACCGTGACTGTGAGTGCATTGCCTCCGGATCGTGTGGTGCCGGTCAACGGAACAGAAAGCACCCAGCTGAATCTCTTCCTCCATCAAGTGACGTTCAATACCGGCTGGCGCAACCATGCATTGCCCTCTCGCGATGGGTCGGGCATGCAGCGCCTCAGCAATCCGCCGCTGGCCCTGGATCTGCATTACCTGCTGAGTGCCTACAGCGCGGAAGAATTGGGCAGCGAAATTCTACTCGGGTACGCCATGCAGTTACTCCATGAGGTGCCGGTGCTGGATCGCCGCGCCATCACGACGGCATTGACCCCGTCGCCGTCGGTCGATACCACCTTGCCGCCGGCGCTTCGAGCCTTGGCTGAGTGCGGGCTGGCGGATCAGGTCGAACAGATCAAACTGGTGCCGGATCCCCTCAGCAGCGAGGAAATGTCGAAACTCTGGACCGCGGTGCAGTCCCATTACCGGCCTTCCGCGGCGTACGTGGCGACAGTCGTGCTGATCGAGTCCTCCAAACCGACGCGATCGACGCTGCCGGTCCTGAGTCGAGGCCCTGTCGACCCGGTCACGAAGCGGGACCGGGGTGTGGTGGTGCAGGCCGATCTGCTCCCGCCCTTTCCCACCATTCAGACTGCGGCTGCAACCAACGGACAGCCGGCTGCCACGGTCGGCGCGATCGTCGAACTCACGGGCCATCATCTCGATGGCACCAATCGCGCAGTCCTGCTCTCGAACAGTCGATTTGACATCGAACAGGCGTTGCCGGTCGCAGGGGGAGGGGAGGGTCTGGCCTCCTTCACGGTGCCGGCCGTGCCGGCCGGCTTGTATCAACTGGCGATGCGGGTCATTCGTCCCGGCGAATCCGATCCACGCATCAGTAACGCCGTGGCGCTCGTGATCGGGCCGGAGATCACGAGCGCGATGCCGGTTGCAGTCGTCCGGGACGGGAGCGGAGTGGCCACCCTCGTACTTTCGGTGCAGCCGCAGATCCAGCCGGGGCAGACGGTGTCGTTGCTGCTGGGCACCCGCGAGATCCCGGTCGCTCCGATCACCGTCGCGACCGGAACGGTGACCGTCGCTGTCGCCGATGCCCCGACGGGAGAGTTTCTGCTCCGGATACGAGTGGATGGTATCGACAGTCCGATTATCGACCGGTCGGCCGTTCCGCCGGCCTTTTACAACTATCGGGTGACGATCACATGACGACCGCCGAGACCTCCGCCGCATGGTGCGATGCGAACCAAGCCTATCTGGCGGCCGAGTTTTCCCGTCTGAAACTTCGGCTGGGCGCCGAACATGATGAACGCCTGGTTGCGGCACGGGTGGAGGCGGCCCATGCGGCGCTTCCTGCACCGGCCGCCATCGACACCCTGTCCGAGCTGTTCGGTCTGAGCGCCTTCGAACGCGACCTCCTGCTCCTGGTGGCCGGAGTGGAAATGGATGCCGAACTCGGGCGTGTGTGCGCGGCGGCCTTGGGGCAATCACAAGCGCCGCGGCCACACGCGACGTTCGGTTTGGCCTTGGCGGCGCTGGACCATTCGCACTGGAGCGCGTTGGCAGCGATGGGGCCGTTGCGTCGGTGGCGTTTGCTGGAAGTCGACGACAGTGCCGGACTGGTGAACGGACGGCTGCGCATCGACGAACGGGTGTTGCACTATCTGGCCGGCGTCAACTATCTCGACCCGCGCCTTCACCCGCTGCTGAGTCCGTTGCCCGCTCCGGAGATCATGGCTGAAAAACATCGGCACGTGTGCCAGTCGGTGCTGGAGCGATTGCGGGAGCGCTCTTCGTCCTACCCCGTCGTGCTGTTGTCGGGCGACGATGTCGATGGACAGGCCGATGTGGCGGCGGCGGTCGCCGCCCACCTTCAAGTGAAGTTGTATTGCGCGCAGGCCGACGACCTGCCGGCTCATTCAACGGAGGCCGATGCCTTTGCGATTCTGTGGCAACGCGAGGCGGCCCTGCTGGGCGCGATTCTCCTGATCCATTGCCATGACGGAGCGCCGTCGAAGGCCGTGGTGCATCTCGCCGAGCGAGGCAGCAGCCCATTGTTCATCGCCGGTCGCGACGTGCCTTCATACAAACGGGCGACCATCCGGTATGCCGTCAACAAGCCGGACGGTACCGAGCAGAGGCAATTGTGGGAGCAGGTGCTCGGCCCGGCCACGGCCCGCATGAATGGAACCCTTGACGGCGTGGCCTCCCAGTTTTCCTTAAGTGCCAAAGCAATCATGACGGCCGGTGCCGGGTTGCGTGACGTGGCAGAGTCAGGGAGTGAGGCGGACAGCGCGTTGTGGAATGCGTGCCGAAGTGTGAGCCGTTCCCGGTTGGACGATCTGGCGCAGCGTTTGGACCCGGTGGCAGGGTGGAACGATCTGGTGTTGCCGGAGGCGCAGCAGCGAACCTTACGGCAGATTGCGGCCCACGCGAAGCACCGGCTGATGGTCTATCAACAGTGGGGCTTTGCGGGAAAAGGAGTGCGCGGTCTGGGAATCAGCGCGCTGTTCGCGGGCGAAAGCGGCACGGGCAAGACCATGGCGGCGGAAGTGCTGGCGAACGAACTGCATCTCGATCTGTATCGTATCGATCTCTCCGGGGTCGTCAGCAAATACATCGGCGAGACGGAGCGTAACCTGCGACGCGTGTTCGACGCGGCGGAGACCAGCGGGGCCATGTTGCTGTTCGATGAAGCCGACGCATTGTTCGGGAAACGCAGCGAAGTGCGCGACAGCCATGATCGCTACGCGAATATCGAGGTGAGTTATCTGTTGCAACGGATGGAGGCCTATCGCGGGCTGGCGATTCTGACGACCAACATGAAGGCGGCGCTGGATGTCGCATTTTCGCGCCGCCTCAGTTTCGTGGTGCAGTTTCCCTTTCCCGACCAGCAGCAGCGGGAATTGATCTGGCGCCGCATCTTTCCCGCTGCCACACCGGTCGAGCAGCTCGACTACGCCAAACTCGCCAGGCTCAGCATGTCCGGCGGCAATATCCGCAGCATCGCCCTCAATGCCGCGTTCCTGGCTGCGGATGAAGGAGCGGTGGTGGGCATGAAGCATCTCCTGCAGGCCGCGCATACCGAAGCGGCGAAACGCGAACGCCCGTTGTCCGATGCGGAAACCAGGGGGTGGGTATGAAGCGGGTCGTCGTGAACATCCAGAGCCTCGTGCTGAAGGGCTTCCGCTTCGAGGACCGGCATGCCGTCGCGCAAGGACTACAAGAGCAACTGTCGCTGCTGCTCGCGGAGCCGGGCATGGCGGAGCGGCTCGCGAGCCTGGGTGAGGTGCCGCGTCTTCGGACGAAGGCGATTTCGTTGACCGGCGAAACGGATCCACGCCAGGTTGGTCAAGACACGGCAAATGGGATCGGAAAGGGATTAGGACGGTGAGTACGACTGCCGCCGTGCAAACCGCCGCGAAGACGCCCACGAACCCGCCGTCCGGTCTATTCATTCAGCGGCAATGCGCGTGCGGTGGTTCGGCGGAGCTGAGCGGGGAGTGCGAATCCTGTAAGAGCCGCAAGTTCTTGGGAAGACCGATCCAGCACCAGCTTGCCATCGGAAATCCTGGCGATGCGTACGAAGTAGAAGCCGATCGCGTGGCCGAGCAGGTACTGGATATGGGGCATCCAGCCTCGGTGACAACAGCGCGGGACAGCACACCGGCCTCGCTCGTTCGACTCCGCGTGAACGGCCTCGGGGGAGCAGCGGCGCGTGTGGTCCCGCCCATTGTGGAAGACGTGCTGGCTTCTCAGGGCCACCCACTTGACCGGGCAACCAGAGCATTTTTCGAGCCACGTTTCGGACATGACTTCGGACAGATTCGAGTGCACCGCGACGACCGAGCAGCCAGATCCGCCGCGTCGGTGAACGCTCTGGCGTATACGAGTGGGCAGGATATCGTGTTCGCGCAGGGTCGGTATGCACCACATGACAGCGCCGGGCGGCAGCTTCTCGCACACGAGCTGGCCCATGTGATCCAGCAGGGAGGGTCGCGGACCGCTTTCGGGATCCAGCGTCAATGCGTCACGGGCAGAACCTGCACCGAGCCGATCTCCGGCGATCCGGGTCCGTTTAATGCTTCGGAATATGCGGCTGAAGCGTCGGGGCGCACGGCCCGTTCTGAGGAGGCGAGGCGGGACCCCGCTGCGGTTGTGGCCTCCGGGCATGGAAGCCGCGCACAACACGTCGAGGCGTTTGCCGCTGCGGAGGGCATAGACCTCTCTGCCTTCTATGGCGTGCTGGTCGATCGCGACCTTGGGGCCTCCACCGGGGCCGCCGCAGGACCCTGTGCGAGCCTCACCGGTGTCGTACCCCCCTTCGCCGGCCCTCGTGATGCCATGTGCATGTTTGTTCCTGCGGAGACAGACCGACTGATCGATGAGGCGACGGACCTCCCGCCGCCGCGCATGGTCGGAGGATATCCACGGGAGTACTGGGTGCAGTGGTTGCGTGAATTACTCGTCCACGAAGCGCAGCATATTCGGTATGACAGCACGGCCCATCCGGACATCGGCGGCTCCTGCACACGCTCGACGACACTGTACCGGGCTTCCGACGGGACCGAATACCCACTCGACTTTTACCTGAGCGAACTCAGTGCGATCCTGGCTGAGTTCGAGCCGGTCTTCACGTCAGTTCGGCGCCGCACCCGTGTCGGCGACTATGGCGCCTTGCTCGACAACTTGCAGTCCGCCTATCGCGATGCGCTGTTCAGTCCCTACGAGAGCATCAACGGCATTCTCACCGCATTGCGATGTCACTGCGACTGTGCGGATGCCGACGCGTTCATTCGCGACACGTTTGAGTTCACTAGCGCCGGTTGGTCCGACACGACCCGGGGCATCTTTCTGGATTTTATCCGGTCGCGCATGCCGATTCTCCAATGGCCCGACTCGGGATCTTAAGGTAGACAAGGATGATGGCGCGAGCCAACAGGGGCCGAGCGACGAAACCCGCTGCAGGACGGCCAGCCGTATCGTTCGGCGCGTCGAGGAAAAGAACCGTCGCCGATACAAATGGCCATGCGGCTCCGATCCTGCACGAGACGGTTCAGTTCCAGGGACAGTCGCCGGACTCCTCCGCGAGGATCTGCCACGAAACGCGCTTTGCGCACGACTTCGGGTCTGTCTCTGTACATCAAATTCAAGGAGGGACGCAGGGGCTGCTCCAACGTGCATGTGGAACCGATTCGGAACAGCCGCACGTCGAAGCTGTCGCTCTCACCTCTGAACTCGGGAGCACGCATGAGGTGGTCATCGCGGGGAGGCCGTACGACCTCATGGTGAATCCCGATATTGCGCGCATCAAGACACAGAGCAATTCGTTCTACATCGAAATCCGCGACCACTATGATCGGTATCCTCAATTGAATAGCGGCACGCACGCGTTCGTTGTGGAACCTCACTCTCTCGTTCTGTGTCGAGCACTGGGGAATTGCCTCGGCTGGGCGCTCGGAACGTTTGCCTTCCGTGATCCGGTTTCTGCCGTGTGGGACCGGCGCGAGGCATTCCTGGTCTCGTTGGGTGTCGCCATCCCAGAAGGTGAACATCCTGATACGGTCTACAGCCGACAGGCCGCTCAGGGTAGTTTTCCACCTTCGGCCCTCTGGGACTTTTTCATGAACGCGCAATTCGAGGCCACGCCCACCGCTTCGGAATCGAATGCTCATCTCGCGTTGTATGGAAGTGGTTTTCAGAATACCTCGGAGGGGCCCAGCCACATCGCTTTCAAACTGCCCGGCGCATCATTCTGGCTGTCCAAGCCGAGTGATGTGTCGAAGCCTGTTCTCCATGCGCGAGCGGATCAGATGGCGGGCGGGCAGATGGGGAACACCATCCGGTTCTATCAGAGGGCCGGAGGACCGTTGTCTCATATCGTTGTCAGGCCGAAGGTGGGCGGGCAACTATGAAAGCGTCGAAAGGACAGGTAATGCCCCTTCCTGGTGCTGCTGCCCCATCCCTGCACGGCACGGAGCAGCGGGCCGGTGTGTGCCGGGCATCGGCGGGCTTTCGGGGAACGTGCGCCGCCTCCCCGCACACAGGACTGGTCGGCAGGGAGATGCAGCGAAAGTTGGTCGTCAATGAGCCCGGTGATGCGTACGAGCAGGAGGCGGATCGGGTGGCGGAGCAGGTGATGGGGCTGCCGGAACCATCGCGAGACGGGGCTTGGAAACCGGCCGGTCCCCGGCCGGCTGTGCAACGCCGGCTTGGTGGCTCCGTGGGCTCGGCAACCATGACGGCGCCGCCTACGGTGGAGGATGTCCTCTCGGCGCCGGGACGGCCCCTCGATAGTGCCACCCGCGTCTTTTTCGAGGATCGTTTCGGTTACGATTTTAGCCGTGTCCGCGTCCATGCCGACGGCAGGGCCGCCGGATCTGCGCGGACGGTGGATGCGCTGGCATACACAGTCGGCCGCAACATTGTCTTCGGGGCAGGACAATATTCGCCGGGAACCCCGGATGGACGTCGCTTGATGGCTCATGAGCTTGCTCATGTCGTGCAACAAGACCCCGAGAACCGGTTGGTCGGCGACAGACCTCCGACCGGTCGGCTCGCGAGACAGGCAACCGATCCCGAAGGGCCCGAACACGCCGGCCCGGGATGGGCTGCCGTGAACAAGCTCGGCATCGTCTACAAGGAAAGCGGCGTGAATCTTCGAGAGCAGGCGAGTACGGCGGGATCGCCCCTTGCCCGGTTGCCGCAAAGCACGAAGGTACACATCCTCAGTCACAATCCGGAGAGTCATTGGTTGGCCGTGAGCGTCGTCGGCGATGCCGTTGACAAGAGTTGCGGCCGGGCCGGTCACGTCGGCACGTTCGGATACGCCTCCGATGATTACGTCTGGTGGAAGACGCCGCTTCCCGACACCGAGGCGCTCCTTTACCCGGTTCAAGGAAAAGACTCCTTGAGCAAAGTAGTGCAGAGCCATTGTCAGTACAAGACCTATCCGATCACGGTCGGGGATGATGCGCGGTCGCTGGCCATGGCGGTGTACGTCGCGAGCCAGAGCAACCCTGAGACAAAAAAAGGCGTCAGGATCAACGAACAAAAATTCAAGAAGGCGCAGGAGGACTTCGATCTCGTCGAACGGATTGATCCCTATCGAGGGGGCACACAAGACCTGTTCGATTCGGTCGAGTTGGTCGCGGGAGAGCGGATCTGGCTGCCGGGTATCAGCTATGTGGAACAGTTGAAGCAAGCCGACATCCTGCCGTCCCGTCCCGATTGGATGAACAGCGCGGTTGAAACGGGGAAAGGGATCGCCGGCTTTTCGGTGGGGGTGGTGGAAGGTTTCGTGCAATCGGTCCTCGACGTGTTTATCGGGATCTACGACATGGTGTCGGGCATCTTCAACGGTATGTTGAGTCTGGTGAATGGCGAGATGCTGAAGGCCGCCTCCGACATGATTGCCGTGATCAAGGAGATGTCCGCAGACGAGGTCAAAGAGCTGGCCGGAGAGTTGTTGACGGCGATCGGCGGCCTCCTGGCGAAATCCATCGAGGATTTTCTGTATTGCTGGGTGAAGGATCCCAATCCCTACCGCAAATGGCATTTTCGCGGCACCGTCATCGGCTACATCCTGGCCGAAGTGGCAATGGCCATCTTTACGGCCGCAATCGCCAACGTCGTCAAGTGGGTGGGGAAACTAGGTAAGGTCGGGGGCAAACTGGCAAAGATCGTTGAAGGGCTCCTCGTCAAACTGGAAAAACTCGTTCCCGATCGCAAGACATCCAAGGGGAAGCTCGACAAGCCTGATGCGGCAGACGGGCGGGAAAAATCCGCGCAACTGCCGTTCGCGCTCGGCGCGGCCCGCGCCATCGTCGAAGTTCACGATACGAAGGACAGTGCGGTTCCCACCGTCCTCGCGTCGCTGGCTCCGCTCAAGAAAAAATATCGCTGGATTAACAAGTTCAGCGCCAAGCGGAAGGCGAAGTCCGGTCATTACGAAATCGTCATGCATGCCAGTAGCCACACGGTGGACGATGACTATACGACCGAGATCGAGGTGACCGACCGGGATCTTCAAGATCAGATCACGACGCAAAAAATTCCACTGTTCTCCGCGAAGGAGTGGGGCACCTATTCCTATAGCGGGAGACAGCTCGGCATTGTGGATACTTTGGAAGGCGGACCACAGGCTTGGTACATCAGAACCGGCAAGGGCGGAGCGGCGGGGCCGGGAGGACCGGGGAAGGGCGATCCCTCGCGCTTTGAAGGCATTGCGGTGTTGGAGGAAATCAACCGCCACAACCAACGAGTCATCCCTGGCCGACCCACGACCGAGTGGATGATCAAGCCTTCCGGCGGACGATTGGGCGCGCCGGGGAGTCCGGCGGGACAGGCCAATAGCAACCTCTCTGCCTGGTTGAAGGGTGAGTCGTTGCCGAAGGCAGGGCCGGATACGACGGACGTGAAGCTGTTGAACGACTGGCTCCGTAAACACGGCGTCAAGCTGGGAGGAAGTCACCAGGTCGGCGGAGGAGTGGTGTTGTTATATCCCACGAAGCTGACCTCCATGCCGAACACCCAGGACTATGAGATCCTCAGCGGGATCGTTCAGCTACGCCGGTATTTCAGAATCAAGGAGATTCCGTAAGGATCATGAAGGTGCAGGTCGTTTCCCAGGGCATCGGCGGTGAAGTTCAGGGTGCAAGCCTTCCGGGCTTGCTGCAGCGAGCCTGCGCCTGCGGTGGATCCAGCGGGTTGTCGGGCAGCTGCGAGGAATGCGAGAAGAAGAAAATGACCGGTATGTCGGTGCAGGCGAAGCTGCGAGTCAACGAGCCCGGCGATGAGTACGAGCAGGAAGCGGACCAGGTGGCCGCGCAGGTGATGCGGATGCCGGATGGCAGAGGACGCTCCCAGTTACTTCAGCCGGTGCCGCTGGTTCAGCGGTTTGTCCGAGACGGCGTCCATTCGATCGGCGAAGAGGGTGCGCTACAACGCGCAGAAGCCGGTGCGGAATCGGCACCGGTCGGTGAACAACCGGCTTCCGACGGAACGGCACCCAAAGACGGCTCTGCCGATGGAGGCGGCAGCCGTTGCCCGAGTTGGCGCAACGACCCGGAGAGTATCAGCAAACGGGCCGCCGAAAATTATGTCCAACACGACATCACGCCGACGTCGCAGGCGAGGGTGGAAGACATTGAATGCGAACCGCCCGTTGCCAACGGCAACTATGGCTGCTTCGTACATTTCAGCGATGGGCTGGTGGTCAGAGTGATCGTGCGGGCGACCGACATCGTGGTCGGTATGGGCCCAGGGCGCATTTCCACCGAAACGCCGCCGGCGGCGACTCCCTTGTGTTTTTACGATTATCACTGTCCGGACGGCTTCCTGGTGCTCACCAAGCGTGAATGCAAGAGTGCCAAGGCACCATCGCCCAAAGGGTCGGCGGCTTCGACGGCGGTCGCGCAGCGTCAAGTCGCCCCGCAGACGACGCAGTCAGCCGATTCCCTCTCGTCGGTTCAGCATGTCCTGGCCTCGCCGGGTCGTCCCCTGGATACGTCGACGCGCGAATTTTTCGCGAGCCGCTTTGGCCACGATTTTGGCGACGTGCGGATACATGACGATGCGACAGCGGCGGCGTCGGCTCGCGGAGTGCACGCCCTGGCCTACACGGTCGGCAAGGATGTGGTCTTCGGCGCAGGACAGTATTCACCGGGTACGGAAGCAGGGCGGCATCTCCTTGCCCATGAGCTCACCCATGTGATTCAGCAAGGCGGGCGACCGGCGGCTACGATTCAACGGCATAAGGACGATCTCGTCGGCTACACGGGCGGACAAACCGGCCGGGTGATCGTGCTCAATGCAGGGAACCCGACCTATGTGGCCCCTGCTGTGTCGGGTCATCCTGGGCACGGAGAAAATGAACCTTCAGTGGGTCCGATTCCGACCGGGATCTATGCCATGAAGCCGCAAGTGACCAGGGCCGCGGTCTCCACCATTCAAGGCGGCGTATGCGGGGCCAATGCGATCGCGAGCGGCTATCAGGAGATTACCAGCAGCGACCCGAGCCCTTGTGAAGGCGCCCACTACTGCAATGTGCCTTGCCCGACCCCAGCCAATCCCGCGCAGCAATGTTATACGCCGCAGGACTGCTGGGGACCGAAGCGGATCAAGATTCAGGGTTCGAAAACGGTCACGACGCCGGAGGGTGTGCGGAAGCGGAGAGACGGGTTTTACCTGCACGGCGGCAATCCGCACGATGCCGTCAGTAGCGGATGTGTGAAGACGCTCGATAACGGGGTCTTTGCCGAGATCCGCAAACTGACGGGCGTGAAGGGCACTGTCCCGTTCTGCGTGGGGACCGCCTGTCCCGCTGATCTCGCGGGGAAGGGCACCATGTTCCAGGTGTCGCAGGCGGTGATTCGTGCGGTGGCCATGGGGAACGGAATCATTCTGCCGTAAGTGGTTGGATCGAGAAAGACGGCGGTCGAAGTATTCGCTCGAACCGATGAGCTGAGAGGTGTGTAGACCATGACATCCTTTTCCGGTTCTCCGAAACTCCTGAAGGGTGGGATCGTGCTGATCGATCCCGCCACGGCCCAGGTGCAGCGGATTATTGCGCTCCAGTACAACCCGGAATCCCTCAGCCGCAGCCTTCAAATACAAGGGGTGAGCGAGGGAGGCGATCGGTCCGAGGCGCTCCGGTTGAAAGGACCGGCGGTGGAGACCATTAAGCTGGAGGCGGAAATCGACGCGACCGACGACATGGAGGCCGGCGATCGCACGGTCGGCGAATCGGGAATTTACCCACAGCTGGCGGCGCTCGAAACCCTGCTGTATCCCAGCACGGGACAATTAACGACGAACCATACGTTGTCTAGTTTGGGAACGCTCGAGATTCTTCCTATGGAGACCGCGTTGCCGCTGTTTGTCTTCGGCCAACATCGAGTCATCCCGGTGCGGCTGACCGAGTTCAGCGTGACCGAAGAGGCCTTCGATCCGAACCTCAATCCGATCCGCGCGAAGGTCAGTCTGGGCATGAGAGTGCTGTCGATCGACGATGTGGGGTTCACCCACAAGGCGGGCAGTTTGTTCATGAGTTATCTGCAGCAAAAGGAAGGGCTGCGTGCAAAGGCCCAGGGCGGAACGCTGGGGACGCTTGGGCTCACGGGCATTTCTTGAGCAGGCAACACCAGAGAAGGGGCAGCAGATGAGCGATCCATTGCAGGCCTTATTAGACAGGGCGCTGAAAGCCAATTCCTTTCCGCCGACCAGTCGCTATTACAACGTGAAGACGGCGTCGCTCGTGACCGCCGACGGCACGATGGTGGTGCATCTGCGCCGCCGCTTCGTCCCGGGCAGCGAACGATTTACCGTGGTGCAACAGCATCGGGTGGCGGGCGGCGAACGGTTGGATCATCTGGCGGCGACCTACATGGGCGATCCGGAGCAGTATTGGCGGTTGTGTGATGCAAACGACGCGGTGCGGCCCGACGAGCTTACGGAGACCCTGGACCGCGCCATCGACATTGCGTTGCCGGAGGGAACCACAGGAGTCCCCGGTGCTTAAAGGCGTGCATCTGACATTGCTGGCGGGGCCGGTGGTCCCGTTTCCCGTTCCTCAGCCGGTGCTGGATGCCCTGACTGAAGTGCAGGTGACGAGCGCGACCGGCACGGCGGGGGGATTCCAACTGCAGTTCACGATTCAGAACAAGTCGCCCTTGCAGCAGGCATTCCTGCTGGCGGCGACGCAGACGCCGTTGATGCGCGTGATCCTGGTGGCGACCATCAATTTCATTCCCCATGTGCTGATGGACGGGGTCATCACCAATCAGGAAATCAGCTCCGGCGACAAACCGGGCGAGTCGACGCTCACGATCACCGGCGAGGATCTCACCAAAGTGATGGACCTGCAGTCGTTCGACGGGTTGCCCTACCCCGCGATGCCGGTGAATGTGCGGGTCATGACGATCCTGGCGAAATATGCCGTGTTCGGCATGATCCCGCTCGCAATTCCGCCGATCGGCTTCGACGTGCCGATTCCGACCATGCGGATTCCATCGCAGCAGGGAACCGATCTCCACTATATCCTTCAACTCGCGGAAGAGGCGGGCTACGTCTTTTACATCGAGCCGGGCCCCGTCCCCGGCACCAACACCGCCTATTTCGGACCCCAGCTCAAACTCGGCATTCCACAGCCGGCGTTGAACGTCGATATGGACTTCGATCGCAATGTGGAGTCGCTCAATTTTCAGTTTAACTCGACGAAGAAGGACCTCCCGATCGTGATGATTCACAACGAGCTGACAAAGGTGCCCATTCCCATACCGATTCCCGACATCAATCCGCTCCAGCCGCCGCTGGGGCTGGTGGGACCGCCCGTGACAAAACTGTCGATGCTGAAGGCCACGGGGAAACTCTCCGCGCCGCAGGCGCTGAACGAGGGGTTGAACGCCGCGAGCGAATCCATGGAGGCCGTGACGGGAAGCGGGTCGCTCGATGTGGCGCGGTATGGCCGATTGTTGAAGGCGCGGGGATTGGTCGGGGTGCGCGGCGCAGGGCTCGCCTTCGACGGGTTGTATTACGTCGAGAGCGTGACCACCACGATCAAGCGCGGAAGCTGCAAACAAAGTTTCCGCCTCACGCGAAACGGGCTCGTGTCCCTGACGCCGATGGTGCCGGTATGAACGACGCACAGACCTACTACGGGAAGTATCGCGGCACGGTGCTGAACAATATCGATCCCATGCAGATGGGGCGGCTGCAAGTTCAAGTGCCGGATGTGGCGGGATTGATTCCGACCTCATGGGCCATGCCCTGTTTTCCCGCCGGCGGGAAGCAGATGGGCGTGTATATGCTGCCGCAGATCGGCTCCGGGGTGTGGGTGGAGTTTGAGCAGGGGAATCCGGATTACCCGATCTGGAGCGGGTGTTGGTACGGCAGTGTGGCTGAAGTGCCGGCTCTGGGGTTGGCGGGCATCCCGGTCAGCCCGAACATGGTGATTCAGACGGCCGCTCAGAATGCGATCGTGATCAGCGACGTGCCGGGTCCGACCGGCGGCATCATGCTGAAGAGCGCGACCGGCGCCACGCTCATCGTGAACGATACAGGGATCTACATTCAAAACGGCAAGGGCGCGATGGTGACGCTCGTTGGACCGGCGGTGACCATCAACAACGGCGCGCTCACGATCATTTGAATGAAGCGGTCAGCCATCAGCAGTCAGCGTTCAGCTGTCAGGAAGCCGCTGATAGCTGATACCTGAACGCTGACAGCTGAAACCTAAGGAGAGACCATGCCAGGATTTCTGCTTCATCTCGGTGCCACCGTTATGTGTGCGCATGCGGGACAGGCGATGCCGGTGGTGCCGAATCCACGCGTGCTTGTCAGCGGGCAACCGACCGTGCCGATGAACAGTCTCTACGTCGTAGCCGGTTGTACTTTGCCGCCCCCCGCAGCCGCGAACGGTCCCTGCGTCACTGCGCAATACATCACGGCCGCCACCAGAGTGACCAGCAACGGCCTGCCGCTGTTGTTGATCGATAGTCAGGCGATATGCGCGCCGTCCGGCACGCCGCTGCTTCCGACGGTGACGCAAACAAGAGTGACGGGGATGTAATGATGGCGCAACTCGATTTTCCATATCGGTTCGACGCGCGAGGCCGGACCACCGGGACGGACGAGGCCGACCACATTCGCGACCTCATCGAGCAGGTGCTGTTCACCCATCCCGGTGAGCGGGTGATGCGACCGGATTTCGGCAGCGGGCTCCTGCAGGTGGTCTTCTCGCCCAACAGTGTGGTGCTGGCCGCCACGACGCAGGTGCTGGTACAGAGCTCGTTGCAGCGCTGGCTCAGCGAATGGATCGTGGTGGAGTCGGTGCAGGTGGAAACTATGGATTCGACGTTGCGGGTCACCGTGCAGTATGTGATCAGGGGGAGCGGTGCCCGCGTGGTCGGGACGTTCGTGCAAGGAGGCGGAGCGTGAGGTATTCCTGTTGCGACGAGCGGCGTCGTGAGGCGGTCCGGAATCATCCGACACTGAACGGGATTGATTTTCTGGAAGTCATTGATCACAGCGCGCCGACGGAAGCCGACCGCCAACGGAAACTTGAACTGCATTTTGTGAAGCCGTTGGGGACGTTGACGCTGGCGCCGGCTAACATCAGGATCGAAGGCGGTGAGCGCGTCACCACGTTTCATGTGCTGTCTGTGGTCGCCGGCGGCGGGCCATCCGCCGACGTCCTGACCGTCGAAGTGGATCAACCCGGCGACTTCTCGACGTACAGGCTGCGTGTGGTCACCGATGCCTTGAACGATGCGGTGCCTCCTGGAATCGACCCGCACCTGGCGACGATTGAGTTTTCGTTCAAGGTCGAATGCCCGAGTCCCTTCGACTGTGCGTCGCAACAGATCTGCCCGACGGTGCCGGAACCGGCGTCGGTGATCGATTATCTGGCCAAAGACTATGCGAGTTTCCGGCGGGTCATGCTCGACCGGATGTCGGCACTGATGCCGCAATGGAAGGAACGGAGTCCCGCTGATCTTGGCGTTATGTTGGTGGAGGCGCTGGCCTACACCGCCGATCAATTGAGTTACCAGCAGGATGCTGTCGCAACTGAAGCGTATCTGGGCACGGCGCGGCGCCGCGTCTCCGTCCGTCGTCACGCCCGGCTGATGGATTATTACGTGAGCGAGGGATGTAACGCGAGAACCTGGGTGCATGTTCAGGTCTCAGCGGATGTGGTTCGTGTTGATCCCGCCGACCCGGCCATTCCCATCGGCACCAAGTTGACGACGCGCATCCAGGGACAACTTACCGCCATCGCCGACGATCCGCGCGTCTATGAGCGTGGAGAGATCATCTTCGAAACGATGGAGCCTCTCCAATCTCTCTTTGCCGACCATAATGAGCTGCGGTTCTACAGTTGGAGCGACGAACGCTGTTGCCTTCCCACAGGCGCGATCTCGGCCACACTGGCCGGGCATCATCCGGCGCTCACGCCGGGGATGATCCTGCTGTTTGAAGAAGTCATCGGTCCGGAAACCGGCTCGTCCTCAGATGCCGATCCCACCAGACGGCATGTCGTACGGTTGGATCGCGTTGTTGCGACAGCCACGGGGGGTGGGCCGCTCACCGATCCGGTGACGAACCAGCTGATTACTGACATCACGTGGCATCAGGAAGATGCTTTGCCGTTTCCATTGTGTCTTTCCGCCGCCACGAGCACTGGATATCGTGACGCCGTCAGTGTGGCGAGAGGCAATCTGGTTTTGGCGGATCATGGGGTGACGTTGGCAGGGGAGGAATTGGGGGCCGTGCCGGAGCCGTTTCTCTTCATGCCCCGGTCGAAGGAGGCGGATCGATGCGCCCTGTCCACGCGTGAGCCGGTTCCACCGCGCTTTCGGCCGAGTCTTTCCAAGGGACCGCTCGCGCATGTAGGGCCTGCGTACGACCATGTGAACTCGGCCCGGGCCGCGTTGCAGTGGGACCTGCGAGCGGTGCAGCCGTCCATCAGCCTGACGGGAATCAACGGCACGGAGACGACGATCTGGACGGCGCGGCGAGACCTCCTGAACAGCGGTGCGGAGGCAGATGAGTATGTCGTCGAGGTCGACAATGACGGCAGCGGCGCGATCCGTTTTGGAGACGACGTCCATGGTCGCCGGCCTGAAACCGGCACCGCGTTTACGGCTCAGTATCGTGTCGGAAACGGCCGCGCGGGAAATATCGGGGCGGATTCGCTGGTCCACATTGCGCGTGCCATACCCGAAATCACCCTGGTGCGCAATCCCTTACCGGCCGTCGGTGGGCAGGATCCCGAATCGTTGCAGGACGTGCGTCAGCGCGCACCGGTGGCCTATCGCGTGCAAGAGCGAGCCGTGACAGAAGCGGATTACGCCGAGGTGACCGAACGTCGAGCCGACGTGCAGCGGGCTGCCGCCACGTTTCGTTGGACGGGGAGTTGGCACACGGTGTTTGTGACGGTCGATCGTGAGGGAGGCGCCGGTCTATCGGACGAGTTCGAGACAGACATTCGGGCGCATGTGGAGCGGTATCGCATGGCCGGTCATGATGTGGAAATTGACGGCCCGCAGTTCGTGTCGTTGGAGATTGATCTGCACGTCTGCGTGGGGTCCGATCATTTCCGGAGTGATGTCGAGCGTGAGTTGCTCGGCGTCCTCAGCAACCGCGATTTGCCGGACGGACGGCAAGGCCTCTTCCATCCGGATCGCTGGACCTTCGGGCAGCCGGTGTACCTGAGTGCGATTTACGGGGCCGCCCATCAAGTCACCGGCGTGGAGTCGGTGGAGGTGCGGACATTTCAGCGGCAGGGGGTGCCGGAGACGACAGGGCTCGATGGTGGACGCCTGGACATGGCCGCATTGGAGATTCCCCGCCTCGACAATGACCGCAACTTCCCGGAGCACGGCCGCTTGACCATTACGTTGGGAGGAGGGAAATGAGTCAGGACGTTCGAAACGAATGCGGCTGCTGCGCCGGTATCGAGGCTGCCACTCCCGGCCTGCTCTTTAACCGACCGGGCCTATCGGCGATCGCCTATCGCGTCGGGACGTACCAGACATTCCGGCAGAGCCTCCAGGCGCGGTTGTCTGACAGTCGCTGGACGGTTCTGCGGGGGCTGAGGACGCGCGATGACGATGATTTCACCATCGCGCTGTTGGATGCGTGGGCCATGACCGGCGACATCCTCACTTTCTACCAGGAGCGCATCGCCAACGAATCCTATCTGCGGACCGCCACGGAGCGCCTCTCGATTCTTGAGCAGTCGCGCCTGCTCGGGTATCAACTTGGTCCTGGGCTCGCTGCCGCCACACATCTGGCCTTCACGCTGGAAGAGCACCCTGGCCTGCCGCAACAAGCCGTCCAGCCGATCACGTTGGCGATTGGGACCAAGGTGCAAAGTGTTCCGGGGCCGGATGAACAACCGCAGACGTTCGAGACCATCGAGGCCATCCAGGCCAGAACGGAATGGAACGCCCTCCGGGCGCAGCAGACAGCATCGCAACTCCTCAGCTGGAACATGACGGAGTTATGGGTGGCGGGCACGAATGTCGGTCTCACGGTCGGGGAGGTGCTACTGATAGTGACAGACACCGGCAGTGGGTTTGAGGCGTCGATCCGTCGCGTGACCGGCGTCATGTCTCATCTCGAGCGTAAGAGTACACAGGTGCTGCTTGCCACACTTTCCAGCAGTGCCGGGACGATCGCCGCGACCAGGCCGGGCGTCTACGTCATGCGGACGATCGCTTCGCCGTTCGGGCACAATGCGCCATTACAACCGCAATACAGCAGCGGTGTATTTCAGGGCACGTTCAGCGAGTGGGCGTTGGACGCCAGTGAGACGGTGACGCGCATCACCCTCAGCAGCCGCAACGACAAGATCCTGAAGGACAGTGTCGTCGTCGTCGAACAAGACGATCCGGGTACTGGCTCTCGCATCTGGACCTTTGCCCTGGTGTCCGATGTCGTCCATCGTTCGGTGGCCCGGTATGGCATCGCCGGCAATGGAACTCAATTGACCCTCAGCGCCGGTTGGGCCAAGGATGCCGATTCGAAATTGGATCTGCTGCGCACGATGACGATCGCGGCTCAGAACGAGGAGTTGACGCCGGCGGCCTTGCCGCTTCTGTATCCGGTGTATGGTGAGGAGCTGTCATTCGATCAACTGGTCGACGGCCTGATGCCGGGACGCCCGCTCGCGGTAAGCGGAACGCGTCAGCGCATCCGCATCACCGCCGTTCCTCGCACGTCAAAACGAAGACGCCTGCCCCTCGATCTTCCTGGTGATGTTCCGAGTCCGCCGGACCTGCCGGATGTGCCTGATATTGAGCTGCCCCCCATCCTCATGCTGGATTCTGGTGAGGTTGTCTTTCTCACGGTCGGAGACATGCTTTCCCTGGTCGCGCCGCCCATGACCGTTGCCGGCTCCGTGCTCACGGCGCTTACCCCGTCGGAGTTCGGCGCGGCGCTGACCGACTCGGCTCCGCCTCTGCTGCGACTGCAGGTCATGGATCGAGACGGACAAATCGGGTACGTCAACATCAGCGCCGGAGCCATCGAGATGCTACCTCCGTCTGATGCGGATGACACGGTGAGCGAGATCGCCTTCATCGACGAAGCGATCGGAACCAGCATCGCTCAGGATCGCGATCGCACGACCGTCCAACTCGCCACGGCGCTGGTCAACGTGTACGCGCGCACAACGGTTCGTATCAACGCCAACGTCGCCGCCGCCACTCACGGCGAAAGTGTGAGGGAACCGTTAGGCAGCGGTGACGCGGCCGTACCCTATCAGCACTTCACGCTGCGGCAACCACCTCTCACCTATGTTGGGGCCGATACGCCGGACGGTTCGACCTCGACGCTGAAGGTCTACGTCAATGAGGTCTTGTGGGAAGAAGTCCCGTTTTTCTACGGGCATGGCCCCACCGAGCGCATCTACATCACCAGGCGGGACGACGAGGGGCGTACCACCATCCGATTCGGCGACGGGATCACGGGGGCGCGGTTGCCGACCGGCCAGAACAACGTGCGGGCGGAGTACCGGAAGGGAACGGGCCTCGGAGGGCTCGTGCGAGCCGGACAATTGAGCTTGCTGATGAGCCGACCGCTCGGGTTGAAGGGCGTGCTGAATCCGGAGGCTGCGGAGGGGGCTGAAGATCCGGAGTCGAGGGACGATGCCCGCACGAACGCGCCGCTGACCGTCCTGACGATGGAGCGTGCCGTGTCGCTGCAAGATTATGAAGATTTCGCCAGGACCTTTTCCGGTGTCGCCAAGGCCCAAGCCGTCTGGGTCTGGGATGGCCGCAAGCGGAGCATCTTCCTCACAGTCGCCGGTCCGGATGGAGAGGTATTGACGGAGGACGGTTCCGTTATCACGAAGTTGAAGGAGTCCCTGCGCACGTACGGTGATCCGTTTGTCGCGTTCACCGTGAAGCCCTATCGGCAGGCCTGGTTTGAGATCGACGGCACGGTGACGATCGATCCGGAGCATGTCAGCAACGTCGTGATGGACGCCATATCGGTCGATCTTGGGCAACGGTATGCCTTTGAGGCGAGGGCGTTCGGGCAGCCCGTTGCGCTGAGCGAGGTGATCGCCGCAATCCAGGCCGTTCCCGGTGTGGTGGCGGTGGATCTGGACCGGTTCGCGCGCACAGACCACACGCTACCGGCGATTCAGCCGCGTCTGATCGCCGATCGCCCGGCTATGGGTGCGGACGGGGTCATGCCGGCGGCGGAACTGTTGTTGCTTGATCCCGGCTCATTGACTCAACTGAAGGCGGTCCAATGAATCCAGAAGCAGACAAACTGTACCAGCTGCTCCCCGCGATCTACCGCATGCGCGATGCGGAGCAGGGGAACGCATTACGTGCCCTGTGCGAGGTGCTGGCCGAAGACATCGCGGTGCTGCGGGAGAATCTCGACCAACTCTATGACGATCAGTTCATAGAAACCTGCGCTGATTGGGTGGCCCCCTACATCGGGGATCTGATCGGTTACCGCACCCTGCACGGGGTGACCGACCGGACGAGGAGCGCTCGTGCGGAGGTGGCCAACACGATTGCCTATCGTCGGCGAAAGGGCACGGCAACCGTTCTCGAACAACTGGCCCGGGATGTCACCGGGTGGAACGCGCGTGTCGTGGAGTTCTTCCAGTGGCTCGAAACCAGCCAATACATGAACCACGTGCGTCCCACCAACCTGGTCACCGTCGATCTGCGGAATTGGGAAGCCTTGGAGCGGCGCGACACGGCCTTTAACGGGATTGCCCATTCCGTCGACATGCGGCGTATTGAAACCCAGCAGGGGCGGTACAACATCCCCAACATCGGTCTGTTCCTCTGGCGATTGGATGCCTTCGCGGTGCGCCGTTCCCCTGTATGTCGAGTGGACGATGAACGGTTTCTGTTCAGTCCCTTGGGAAATAACCAGCAGCTCTTCACCAGACCACAAGCGGAGACCGACATCGCGCATCTGGCCGAACCATTGCATGTGCCGGAGCCGATCAGCCGCAGGGTGCTGGATCGGTATCTTGCGCAGTACTACGGCCCGCAGCTGAGCCTGTTTCTGGAGGCGGACAATCTGGACACGAGTGTGAATCAGGTACAGGTCTGCAATTTGTCGGACGACGGCCCAAGTTGGGCGCACCTCCCGGTGAGCAAGGTGTCGATTGATCCGGTGCTGGGGCGGATCGCCGTCCCGCCGGGAACCCCGCCGGTCAATCTACGCGTGACGTATCACTATGGGTTCAGTATGCCGACCGGCGGCGGATCGTACGAGCGAGGGAAGACCTTTGCGCTCGGCGGCGGGTTTGCCTCCGTCACGCAGGGAGTGATCCTGCAAGCGGAACTGACCGCGGCACAGGCCGGCGGCATCGTGCAGATCGACGATAGCGGGCGTTATGCGGAAGCGTTGAGCCTGAATCTCCCTGCCGCTGCGAAGGTGGAGGTGCGCGCCGCCAACGAACATCGGCCGACCCTGGTACTCAACGGCGACTGGACGATCACCTTGGCACCGGGAGCGGAATTGACCTTGAACGGGCTCCTCATCACGGGCGGGCGGGTGCGGGTGACGGCAGCGGGCCCGGTCGGAACCCGTATCTTGCGACTACGCCATTGCACGTTGGTACCGGGGCTGGGCCTGACGAGTGAAGGGGAGCCCCTGTCGCCGTCAGCTCCATCGCTGGTCATTGAGCGAGAAGGCACGACCGTCGAGATCGACCACTGTGTACTGGGTGGCCTTCGCGCCGTGGACAATACCGAGGTGTCGATCACGAATTCGCTGGTCGATGCGACGTCGCCGACCGGGGTGGCCTACGCAGCCCTGGACGGTTTGGGTGCCGGGGGTGTCCTGAGCATCGTGAATAGTACGGTCATGGGCAAGGTGCATACGAAGCGCTTGGATCTTGCCTCGAACACGATCTTCGCGGCTGCCCTCACCAACGGCGACAGCTGGAGTCATCCGGTCTGGTCCGATCAAAACCAGCAAGGCTGTTGCCGGTTTTCCTTTGTGCCGCTGAATTCGATCGTGCCGCGCCGCTACCGTTGCCAGCCGGATCTGGCCGTGGAGGCGGCGTTGTTGGAGGCCGATCAACCGAAGGGCAGCCTCACCGGCCCGGAAACGCAGGCCATCACGCTGGCGACGCAAGCGCGTGTCAGGCCGGCTTTTTCGGCTCGTCGGTATGGGTTAGCGGCGTACGGGCAATTGGCCGGACATTGCCCGGAGGAAATCAGGCGCGGGGCGGAGGATGAAGCTGAAATGGGCGTCTTTCACGATGTCTTCGCACCGCAGCGGGAAGACAACTTGAAGATCCGATTGCAGGAGTATCTCCGGTTCGGACTGGAGGCGGGGCTGTTTCACGCCACCTAAGGAGGAACCCTGTTGTGGGGCCAGGTCGCGAGCGAGGCCGTCCGGACCGTGAACATGAACCGTTTTAATCATTGGGAGAGCGCACATGAGTGGCGATTACAGCCGGAAACGATTCAACCCTGAGAAACATTACCAGGGCGTGCTGCGGCAGCAGGGACGAGTGGACCTTGATGCCGATTGGAATGAGTATGTGGATCTTCAGGATCGCCGTTGGCGTGCGGAGACCATCGATGTGGTGGGGCGTTGCGGGGTGCCGGCCGAGACGCCGGAGGGATTCAAGATCGGCGTCACCGGCGGAGAACTGACCGTCGGACAAGGGCGGATGTACGTCGATGGGTACGTAGCCGAGAACCACGGGACTGCGCCGGCGCTCGACGCCACGATCGAAGAGCAGTACGGCACGGCGGCACTGTTGGTGAAGGATCAGCCCTTCGGCGGCCCGGTGACGATTCCTCCCCAGGTGCGGTCGCTCGTCTACCTGGATGTCTGGCGAAGGGAAGTGACGTATCTGCAGGCGCCGGACCTCATCGAGCCGGCCGTGAACGTTGATACAACGACCAGGGACCAGACCGCCTGGCAGGTGAGGATTCTGGGCGGCATCCCGGCGGAGGTGAACTGTGAGACCCCACTGACGGACATTCCCGGTTGGCCTGCAGGAAACCGTCCCTCCTCCGCTCGCTTGACCACCACGACGGTGGCGGTGACGACAGAGCCGGATCTCTGCCTCGTGCCGCCGACCGGTGGCTATCGCGGCTTGGAGAATCATCTGTACCGAGTCGAGGTACACAGTGCGACGAACACGACCGCGAAGGTGAAGTGGTCGCGAGAGAATGCGCATGTCGCCACAACCATTGTTGAAATCCTTGCCGGCCGGACGACCGTGCGTGTGGAAAGCCTGGGGCGTGATAACGTGCTCCGCTTTAAGACCGGAGATTGGGTGGAATTCACGAGTGATACGCGCGAATTCGCCGGTCTGCCCGGTGAGATGCGCAAGGTGACGGTGGATGACACCAACAAGACGTTGACGTTTACCCCTGCGTTGCCGATCGCCGATTTCCCCCAAGGCGTGCCGGACGCAACCAAACACTTGCGCGTGATCCGGTGGGATCAATCCGGAATCGTGCGAAAACCGGATGGCTCGCAATTGGTGAACCTGGACCTCACGACCGACGGATTGATCGAACTGTCCGCGGCCAATCCCAGCTTTGTGTTGGAGTACGGGGTGCAAGCCACGTTGACGGTGCAGACGGGAGGGACCGCGCAGAGCGGCGACTATTGGTGCTTCGCGGCCAGGACCGCGGATGCCGATATCGAGCGACTCGATCTGGCGCCGCCCCTCGGTCTCTATCATCATTACTGCCATCTCGCGATCATCGAAGCCGACGGCCAAATTCACGACTGCCGGACGGTGTTTCCTCCGCTCACGGAGTTGACTCCCGGCTGTTGCACGGTCGTGGTGCGTCCTGGTGAGGATATCCAAGCGGCAATCGATTCGTTGCCGGAGGAAGGCGGATGTGTCTGTCTCAAAGTCGGCGAGCACGAAATTGAGGCGCCGATCCGAATTGAACAGTCCAACGTGTCGTTGCACGGGGAAACCGCTGGCGCTCGCGTCTTGCGGAAGAACGGAACAGAGCTCCTTCACATCGGGCATCCCAACGGGCTGCTGGTGGAGCATGTGACCGTCTCCGGGGTGTCCTTGATGCTGGAAAACAAGGGGCAGCAGGGGCAGGGCCTGCAGGCCATGGTGGCGATGGATCGTTGCCGTGACGCCACGCTCGAGCGGTGCCTGGTGCATGCGGAGGTGTCGACGCAGATCGCCGGTGTGGTCATCAGCCGCAGCACCGATGTGCGCGTGACTGGTTGTGTCGTCGACAATGTGCACTACGGAGTCTGGACGCTCGCCGATACGACGGGCCTCGTCATCGTCGGCAACAGTTTCGATGCCGCAAACAAACGGAAGAGCGACGGAGGTCTGGTAGGGCTTCTCCTTCAAGACCTGTCCTTTCCGGCGCGCATCGAGGACAATCGCCTTCTGGGGTTTGTTTTTGGCATTGTGCTGAACAATGGAGCTCTGACCGGCACCCCGTTTTCGCTGGCCGCCGGTTCCACCATTGCCGGGAACTATATCGTGCGGCTGGGGGCAGAGGTGGATCCGGGGACGTTGAAGGCGTTCGGCATTGATGTGGCTGCCGATGGCTGTGTCATCAGCGACAACATTCTCCTCTACAATTCCCCGGAATACGGCGGCATTTCCGTCAGCGGCAGGGATGCGGTCGTCGAACGCAATCAACTCCGCTCCTTGTTGAAAGAGGCAGGCTCGGTTCGGCCGATTGCGCTGCTGTTGGCCAGGCTGGGCGCAAACGGCAGTCTCGGATCTCTCGGAGGGAGAGTGTCGGGCAACTTGGCCTTCGGTGTGCAGGACGGCATCGTGGTGATCGGCAATGAGGGAGCCGAAGTGCTCGACAATACGGTGGGCAGCGAGGGACAGGAGGTGCGATTCGGCATTCTGTTGGCGTTTTCGAGTCGGGTTCGGGCGCAGGGAAATCGGGTCACCAACACCGCCTGGCCCATCGCGGCCAGCGGCGGGACGGCGAACGTGCTGGCCGACAACAGCCTGGTGCGGGGCGTCGGCGGGATCACCGCGGTCTTTCATACGTCGTTCACGTGCAGCCAGAATCGCGTCGAAGACATGCGGCATTGGGGTATTCTCAGCCTGGTCGGGTTTGCCAAATGTGCGCTGACAGAGAATCGAGTCTTGAACTGTGGCTACCAGCAAGCTCCATCCATCGGCATCGGGGCCTCCGTGCAGCTCGGGGAATTGTGTGTGGAGTCCTGTGAGGTGATGAATACCGGGGTCTCGCCGGACAATACGACCATCAGTGCCTTGTCCTGGGGCATCATTGCGGATCTCATTCTTGAGGCGAGAGTGCAGAGCAACCTGGTCACTTATGCAAACGCCGCCCTCTTGGATGCCAATCAGGAGCACCGCGCGCTCTGGATGCGTGGCTGGCTGGAACAGGTGATCACATTCGGGGCAGGCCAGGTGGTGTTCGGATTCAGCGCGCAGATTCTCGATAATAAATTTCTCGGGCCTGGTCGAACGGCGTTAGTTGAAATCGCTCAGCAAAATGTGAGCGACACGTTGTTCCGCCGCTTCGAGCGGCTCTTCTTCAGCAATAATTTCTGTTGGCACGCCAGCGTAGCCGCCCAGGGGACCGCAACCGTGTCTCTCTCAGCCCGAAGCGCGATCGTGATGGGCAATCACATCAAGACCAATGTGCCGATCCCGTCCGTGGATTTCCACGGCATGAAGGAGGCGGTCTACATGGGCAACCTGGCTCAAGCCAACCCGGTGAACTTCGGAGGAATTCCATCCCCGGTCTCCGGCTTCAATCGACCCTAGGGATGGCAGGATGCAGAAAAGGACCGCCGGCGGTGTTCTCGTTGCGTTCAGACTCTCAACGTACTGCAAGGGTACGCGTCGGGTCTTCACTGACTGCGGCCTTGCTGGACGGCCATTTTGCACATCCTTCGAGGTATGTTGACGCGAGGCGGCACGCGGTCCTCAGTGCAAGCTATGATGCAATAAACGAGATTTTCCGCAATCTACGACGTGTGTAAAGGAGAGCAGCGATGGCGACTTTAAATCAGATGGTGGCGGAACAGGCAAAGGTGATCGGCGAGGCCAGGGCGTCCCTGGAGGCGGCATTTAAGAAGCCGCCGACCCAGACCGCGACGATAGCGGCCAGGGAGGCGACGGTGGCAGAATTAAAGACGAGGATGTCCAACCTTGCGGAGGTGAAAGCCTCGTTCACACGCCAGATCGATCAACAGCTGTCCGGGTATCAGGCGGAGATTTCCGCCTTGGAAAAACTCATCGAGGAAGACAAGAAGCGCTTCGGTGAGCAACCGACGCCTCCGCGCCCGACTCGGGGGAAGGGGCGGGGCAAATAGCGGCTGTGGCCGCCCGCATATGAGACCTCGATGGAGCGGGTCAATCAGGCCAGAGCAGCGGCTGGGCAACAGGAAGGCGCATCGACGCTGCGTCGGAGTGCAGCGTTCCCTAACTCTGCGCTCGACGAGACTGCGGACGCAGGGGCGCTGGAGTCCGGCCCCGGTTTCCCTCAGCTGACTCACCACCCAAGCCGATTCACCATTTATCCAAGCGTAGCGCCAGGCCCGGTGCCTTACCGGGCCGGCATGGAGCGAGCCTTCGCCGTCGATCTGTCCGCGGTGCGGGCCTACTGCGGCGCATCCGCGCTCCTGACAGACTCCGGGGCCCGTGCCGCTGCCTGGCCTGAGACTCTGGTCTTTGCCTCTCCTCAACCCTCTCCGCCTGTCGTGGCCCATGAGATCGCGCACATCCTGCAGTATCGCCGTGCAGCTTCTCCTTCGGTCGATGGGCGCACGGAGCCATCGTCCCGCCATGAGGCGGAGCAGGAAGCCGGCCTGGCTGCCGCCGGCTTTCAGGCTGGTGTTGCTCTGCCGGTGCAAGCCCGCTCTGCCGTGGCGCCGCTATTTTACACCGACGAGGAGGAGCCGGATTCCGAAGAGTTTCTCGCGGATCGCCCACCGCTCTTTGCGGGCCAAGAGGTGGGTACCTGGGGAAGTTCGTGGCCGGCGAGTTTGATCGCGCGTGAGCGGCTGGCCGTGAATGTGCCTGCCACACAACGCAGCCACGCGATTGTGGAGGCCATCGCGCGGCGCGAGCCGATCGTGATCCTGCATGAATACGACAGGCTCTGGCTCTATCGATTGACATGGGAAGGGCTCTCCGGCCGCTATTCCCGATTCACCAACGCCGAGACCCTCTTTCACGAGGGAACGAACGAGCGAGGCAACTATTCCGTCTCCAACGTGCAAGGCCGGGCGGAAGTCGAGGCATTTGTGACGGAGGACGGCGAGGTTCTGTCACCGCCCGGGGCCGGGAAGTTGTTTTCCCATACCGGTGGCGAATTCGAAGATCCCTTGGTGTCGAAGGTTCAGAACGCGTCGGCCTTTGTGAACGGCATGCTCGTGGGGCTGGAGGGGGCGAATGTTGCAGCCTTGGCGGCCAGGCTTCGGCGCATGGCCGCCCTCAATATGGTTTTCCCGACCCCGTTTGCCATCGGCGCCGTTCGTGGACTGGTCGATGAAATGCTTGAGCTGGTGCAATTGCTGAATCCCCAACAGTGGGTGGCGATCGAAGCGGCGGCGCGCGAGACGATTCTGGTGCTGAGCGATCCGGACGGGGAGGAATTGGCCGCTTCGTTGGGGGAGGAGTTCGGGCGAAGCCAGGCGGCTGCCCTTGATCACCTTCTGCAGCAGAGCCTGCCGATATTCGCCTATGAGGTCGGCAAGTTGATTGGTCCGACGATTATCGAGCTCCTGCTCGCGTTGGTCGGCATTGAAATCGGTCCCGTGGCAATGCTGCAAAAGTCGCTGGCTGCGATGAAGCAGGTTCCTCGTGTGGCCGGGATGGTCCGCGATTTCGCGCTGGTCTTTCCTGATCTGCCCGACACACCCGCACCTTCAGCGACGCGGCTTCCCGATAAGGCACGGGGTCATGTTGCAGTTCCGGATGCCTCCACCAACTCAAGTCCCTCGGTCGCAGCACGACTCCCTCAGGGGCTGCCCAACCTCACGCGCGAGGAGCAGGCGCTGTTGGCGAGAACCGGCAATCAGCTTGAGTTCCCCGATGCCCTCCCGCAGGACTTGGCCGATCAGGAACTGGCCATCGTGAAACGTTCGACGAAGCTGCCCATCAGCGGGAGCGATGGAAAATATGTCAATGAGGTGGATCTGGGCAACGGCCACCAGTGGAGAGAGCAGTCCAATGGCGCCTGGTGCCGGTTCTCGGATGGGCCAACTAACTGCACCGCGCTGGTACCGATGCTTGGTCCAGTGTCACCAGGAACGATCGTAGCGAAGGCTGCCGATAGAGAATCACTGCTGGAACGTTATACGGCATGGGCCGCGAATCGCGGTGCGGATGAAGTTGAGGTGGCGATACTCAAGGCGATTACTGGAACGGGTGAGTATCCGGCAGGGACGTATGCGGTTGTGGTCGGCTCAAGAAAAGGCGTGATCTATCCGGGAAATACGCCGGAAGTCCGGTGGTTGACCATCTCCCATGTGCACCCTGGGGTGGCGAATGAACCTGGGTATCGCCATCCCTCGCTTGCGGACCTCGAAGCGGCTGAAGAGGACACAATTCGGCTCGGAAAGCTTGTCGGTGGCGTCAGAAAGTGGATTCATTTCCAGACGCCCGAGGGGAGCTGGAATTCCGTGAAGTACGGGTATGATGCCACCATCGAACGGTATTTCGTTGAGATCGAAGGCGAGGACAGACTGACTTTTGAGAGACTTCACGATGTCACGGATGATCAACTCCGTGAGTACGATCGACTTGACGAGGCAGGCTTGGTGCAAGAACGCATCAAACTCATGCAGCAGGAAAACTCGAAGGGTACATATCTGAGGTGGTATGCCGAGCAATTCAGTTTCATGCAGTAGCGATCCTGTGGAGCGCGTCGATGTGTGGGGACCGACAGGAGGTCAATGATGACACGAAGGCTGCAGGCCCAATCACGTCCTTCCGGGAGTTCCTCCAGCAGAAGTGCGGTATTGTCGGACGGGCGGCAGGGTGACCGGTCCTGCTCCTGCGGCAACACCTGTCAGGATTGTCGTGCCCGACAGAACGGGAAGTCACTGCCCCATGCCTGGACCGGCACGATTCCACCCCTGGTCTATGACGTGCTCGCTTCGCCGGGAGAGCCGTTGGAACCAGGATTCCGTGGGGAGATGGAATCGCGGTTTGGACATGACTTTGGGAAGGTGCGCGTGCATCGTGATGGGCGGGCGGCTGCGTCGGCTGAAGCGGTTCGAGCCAGGGCCTACACGGTCGGCCATGAGGTCGTGCTGGGATCTTCCGCGGCCGGTCTCAAGAGTAGGGACAACTTTCCGCTGCTGAGTCATGAATTGGCTCATGTGGTGCAACAGGACAAGGCCTTCGGGAGTTCGGGGCAGTCGGGCCTGTTGCAACGTGCCGGGCTGGAGCCGTCGAACGGCGCACAAGAAGTATCAGCGGCCTCAGGATTACCAGAACCGGATTGCGACACCCGCGTGGCGGATCTCTTCCTGCTCGGGGCGATTCATTGTCCGCAGCGTCCGGAATGTTGTTTTGCGCAGGTACATGATCGGAAGAACAGGAACCTCACGGGTATCTTTCGCGCGGACCATCAGCTGGAAGGTAAGCCGGACTGTGAGTACGGCGACCAGAAGCGCCATGACTTCTGGTTAGCCAATCACTGGAGAATTCTGGAGATCACGACCTCCGACATGACCGTGATGAACATGTGCGGGCGGGAGGAGACCTTGAATGTGGAAGGGATCGACACGGTCAAGGGAGAGCCGGCCTCGGCGGTCGTTCCCGGTCGTCCGCCTTCGTCGACGTCGTTGCCGCCGCCGCACATCGTCGACCATACCCAGGGCATGTGGGGCAACACGAACAAGATCCACTACGATGACCAGTGCAATTCGATTCATGTCGTCCCGAATGAGACAGGGAAGGAGACTAAGGTGTACCGGTGGGACTCGGCGCAAGAGAGCTTTGTGAACGAACAGGATCCCGCCGATACCAAGACGCCCGGGCAAATGGAGCGATTCGCCGGCATCGTGTTGAAAGAATACGTAGGCGGTGAGTGGCAAGGGAGACACTGCGGCGATCTTCCGAGGTGGGCGCTGTGAAGCGCGAGGCGTGACCCGCCTGTTATCGAGCGGGGCTGTCGGATGAGCAGGTGTGCATGAGTTGCTCGCGTACCTGTGCGGGAGCAAATTGAGAAGCTGCGGCATAGACCTGTTCGTACCAATTCAGTACCGGTTCGTTGTCCTTGCGCACCGCCTGTTCATAGACGAGGCGGCAAAGCGTCAGGAAGGCGGCATAGTCGCGCGTGATCCAGTCTGCGGCCAGGTCCGGTAACGATCGGTCCTTGATGTTTCCCCAGGCCCAGGCGCGAGGAAATCCATACTGCATGGGTGAGACGAGCCCGCTGGTCTCGATAACCAACGGCGCGATGACATCGGCCACGGTCTGTGCTCCGCACAACGTCGCTTCTCGTACAAACACGCGTGTCGGGTGTTCCAGCATGGCCGGCACCGTCGCGAGATCGATCTGCACGTCGAGGTCTCCCTCGTACAGTTCGCGGATGCGTCCTGCTTCGCAGAGAGCTGCTGCGTTTTCTTCGCCGTCCGGATAGGAGTCACCCAATCTGCACGTGGCCCGGCCGATCGGTTCCAGGGGATGAAGTTGGAGCAACGAGGCTCCCTGCTCGAAGGCGAATTGAGCGACCCAGTCCAGCTCGTGCACGTTGTGAAACGTCAGTGTGAAAATAAATCCGAAGGGAATGCCTGAGGCGCGTAGCGCAGGGAGGCGAGCGCACATCTCATCAAATGAGCGCGACGAATTGCGCATGAAGTTGTGGGATTCCGGGATGCCGTCGAGGCTGATTGCGACAAGGTCGCAATCAGCCTGTAAGACGTCCAGCTGACGTTGATCGAGGAGCATGCCGTTCGTCGTGACGGTCGTCACGAGCCCCGCGGCATGGGCTGCGCGCAGCAGCTGCCCCAACGCCGGATACAACAGCGGCTCTCCGCCTGACACCGACATGACCCGATAGCCGATGGAGGCCGCGTCGGCGACGGCTGCCTGCAGCAGTTCGATCTCCAACTGCTCGGACACTGCCGGTCCCGAATCCGAATAACAATGCAAGCATTGCAGGTTGCAGCGTCTGCCCGGATGAACCTGTAACGTCGGGTATTGGCCGGCCGGTCCTTGCATGGCAGGTGATTAGCCCCGCAGCGTGAACTTGATTTGTGCGAGGTCCGGACGCGGAGTGCCGTTGATCAGGATATGGAGGTCCCGAAGCTCCTTCAATTTCGACAAGGTTCCCAAGTTTGCCTTGAAGTTCGCCACGCCGGTCTGCACCGTTCCGATTACCACTTCCGGATGAGGCGTGCCGACTTCGTGCCAGTCGATCACCTTGACGCCCTTCAGCCGCTTCTTGATCGTGCTTGCTGCTGCGCTCAACTTTACGGACCCGCGCCCACTGGGTTGTTTCGCCATTGAAGCCCTCCTTTGTGTTGTAGTGGCCGTGCTCGTTGCGAAGCACGTTGTGATGAGATGAGCGCACCATACAACTTCTCGCCAAAAACGACAAGCCTCATGCGTCCTCATCATGCGGGTGAGTGTTGATTGCGGTCGGGTCCGCACCGCTGGCACCGCTGCAGCGCGTGAAGGGATCTCCGAGGGTACGTAGACAAGTCTTTCGCGCCGTCGTGTCCGGCAAGGATGGCCTGAGCCGGGAAGATGGGCAGGTAGGCGGGAACAGGCCAGCCTGCATGTTCAGTCGGATGAAGGGTTCGGCAGGGTGAGTGGTCAGGAGCCCATGGCGGCCCAAATCTTTTGAGCGTTTTCTCCGGTGAACGTCACGTCGTCCTGCGATGCGGAACTGCGCTCGAAATACAGATGCAGCAGGCCTCCGCCATAATGTGCTTCCCGAACCAGATCGAGATTGATCGCGACCTCACCTGCACGTTCTTCGTCCTTCACTTTGACAAATCGCATGGGACATTCTCCTTGTTGAGGGAATGGTCGTGGCTCGCCGATTTTCTCCGTACCGCGAGCATACCTCAGGTCGCGCCTGTGCGTGAGTAAAGGTTGGAAATATGAGTGACGGATGTTGCGTCGGTGGTGCTCGATGCGTTCACGTAGGAAAAGGCCTCATGGTACAAATGCGAGAGAAACTTGTGCCTACCGCCCTTCCTGCTAGAGTGATGGTGAAGCGTGTGTCTTACCAATTATCCGTTACACAGTAAGGAGTGCGTATGGCCGACCTGTTTGCAAAACATCCGAATACCGTCAAAGACGTGATCGTGACCGATACGACCTGTCCCTTGCACAATGAGCCGGTGAAGGTGCAGTTTGAGATGAATGGCGTGCAAGGCAAGGTCACGGTGCGGGAGGAATGTTCCATTCTGCATGTGGGAGAAACCTGCAGTGAGGAATGCCGGCACAATCCCGAAATCCTCGATGCGGTTCACCGAAAAATGCAACAATTCCGGGATGAGTCTGCGCGGGAAATTCCGATCATCGCCACGCCATAGGCTGCGCTCAGCAAAACAGGGTCGCGCCGGCGGCCCGGCTGTGGGCGCCGGAGTCACCGTGCCTCTGCGGGCCGCGTTCGCGTCCATGGCGAAGGCGGCCTGTACGCTGTTTCTACCCGCTGAGTCGTTTGTCTCCGGCGACACAACCGTTCCTCACATCCCGCCTCATCGTTCCTCTCTCCACGCGGTCGCGTTCCCATCGCGGCTTCAAGCTGCTTGAGCGCCCTGTTCCATCTATCGTCACACCTCCATCGACTGGTGTTGGCGCTTGTCCCCTTCGTTCGTGTGAATGGCGCACGTCCTGTCTCTCAGGACCAGTGTATGAGGTGTGAGGAGCAGGTGCGGGGTAAAGCGGGGGAATATACGCCCTACCGTTTCGTCGGCTGTCGAATCGGCAGGGTAACGGCTTGAGGATCAGGCGTCAGTGAGGCATGATGCGGGCTCCGCTTCCCCGGCCACATCCAAGGAGATCGCCATGCCTGACATGGTCCATGTGCAATTCACTCATGCCAACAGCTATCTGACGGAACTCATCGCCCAGTTCGCAACAATCGAGGAGCAGATTACACAGGGCAAGACGGTCACGCTCAATCTGAACGACGGGGGCCGTACGCTGGCCTTGCTGGTGAGTCGTGAAAAGGTGATCGAACGCCCGGTTCCCGCTGCGCCATCCTCGACAGGTCATTCGCCTTCACTGTCGGACAACAAGACTCTGGTGGCGACAATGACGAACACCTATTCCTTCGATCTCGGTGAGGCCGATCGAAACATCTCGGCGGCCGACGTGCAGGGGCAGGTCAGGCGTGCGATCGCACGATCAACGCCGCCAGCTGCAGCACCGCTGCGATCGGCGTTGCCTCAACCGGCGGTCACCTACGAGGAGCCCGATTGGATTCTCTTGGAAGATTGTCGCTATGCCGCGTTGGATGGGTGGAGCATCACGGCCAAGCGTGGGTTCAGGAGTGATTTGGCCAGCATTCCTCGTCTCTTCTGGGTCATCATCGCGTTTCACGACCTGTCGTTGATCGGGCCGATCATGCACGATGTCATCTATCGATGCGGGGGCCTGGTGGTATTGCCCCACGGTGAGGTCGAGCCGGCCGGTAGAAGATTCGAGCGGAAAGATGCCGATGATCTCTTTCTGGAATTGATGACGAGATCGAACATTTCCTACTGGAAACGGAACGTGGCGTATCTGGCCGTGCGAGCGTTCGGTCAGTCGTCCTGGCGGGAGGGCTAACCGGAGGCCTGGGCGGCAGGTCGCCGCATCTGATACGCCAGGTCGGTGTGTGCTCGTCAGGCCGACCGTTACTTGACGAACGGCTGCCCGGATTTTTGCCACTCGTCGAGGTTCATGAGCACGGCCGTCGTCTGCGTGAATCCAAGTTCCGAAAGGGATTGGGCCGCGAGGGATGCACGGTTCCCGTTTTGACACTGGAGGTAGAGGCGTTTCGCCGTCTGCGGCGCGGCCGACGACCCGACATGTGACCAAATCTTGAATTCGAGTACGCCTCGGGGAATGTTCACGGCGCCGGGCACGTGACCAGCAGCATATTCGTGCGGTTCGCGCACATCGATGATGAGGGCCTCGCCGGGACTGTCCACAACCTTCCGATAGTCTTCCATCCCGATCGTGCTCACCTGCTGTTGCGCGGCGTGAACCTTTTGCATGACGGCAGGGGGAGGGGTTTCCGCGAAGGCTCCAGGCGAGAACGGCAACAAGACAGTGGCACCAGCGATCAGGGCGAAGATGGTCCGACGATGCATGGCGTGATCCTTTTCATGGTCAGAACGCGGTGAAGGGGAGGAGCCCGACTCTGGTCGTTACTCTACGCCACTGGTGAGAGAGGCTCAAGCTACGGATTGCGGGATGCAATGGAGCAGTCGTCAGCAAACGTCCAATGCGGACGGAATGATGATCTGTCGTTTCCGCACGGTGCGTGGCGAGCGAAACCGCTCATTTTCTCAAGTGAGAAGGGCAAGTGATTCAACAAGGATTCGCGTCTTGGCCTGCAATCACCACGAGCCGGCGTCGCCTTTATCGATACGGGGAGTGGCATGCGATGTGCTGGTGTCCTGATGATAGGCAGGGAACACGCTGCTCGATGATTCGTGGAGGAAAAGATGACGAAAGTATTCGTGTTCGGTCTGTGCCTGGCAGTGTTGGTGCCGGCAGGCAGCGAGGCACGATGCCGGACCGTCGGGGAGAGTGCCAGTTTGGGAAGCGAATATGGCACCTTTCCGCTGTATCCGGCAGAACAGATGGTTACGGCCGGACAGAAACGCGGCAGTGTGGTCTTGCAATGGGCTGGATATGGCATCGGGGTGCCGTTGTTTGTGGTAGCGATGCCGTTTGCCATGGTGGGTGCGGTTGCGGGCGCTGTGTCACATCCGTGGACGCGATGTCAGGAGATTGAAGGGCGGGGGTGAATCCAGCCCGCATGATTTATGAGCGCTTCTGCTGCACTCGCCGATTTACTGCTGCGACGAGCCTTCGGCCGGCGGGCTCGCCCCTCGGCCCCTCACCGTACTGCGCGAGTACGCGTCGAGCCCTTTCGGCTCCGCGCGCCGGTTTCGCCACGTGACTCGGCAATTTCGCGACGAACCGTCATGAATCATGCGGGCTAAGTCGCAGGCCTGGGGTCGATGATCGATTGGCTTCCGAACAGCAGCACAAATTCAGATCCGCCGCCTTCCCGCGGTTGCACCCAGGCTCGTCCGCCGTGCCGTTGCGCAACTTGCTGGACGATGGCCAGCCCCGCGCCGGTGCCGCTCACCTCGCGTCCCACCGCCCGTTGAAATAATTGGAAGATCCGTTGGGCGTGGTCCGGGTGAATCCCGGTTCCACGGTCGCGGACGACCAGACCTACCTTGGGGGTTGCGTCCTCCATCAGCCAGTAGGGAGCCAAGTCGATTTCAGGGACCGCTCCAGGCTGATGAAATTTGAGCGCGTTGGCGATCAGATTGTACAGCGCTTGCGTGACCCAGGTTTTGTTGACACGAAACGAGGGAAATTCGGCGGCCACGCGGACGTGCGCGCCCGTCCGCCGAATCGTCTCATCCAGTTGAGTCAAGGCCGCCCGGACCAAGTCGTCGCCGCGGACTTCTTCATAAGGCATCTCTAAACGTTGCGCCCTGGACAACGTAAGCAGATCCTCCATCAGCTGATCCATCCGCTGCGCAGCCCGAATGACGCGATCGATGTAATCGATCCCCTTCGCATCGAGGCGGTCTCCATACCGCTCGCGGACCAATTGGGAGAAGTTGGAGATCGATCGCAGAGGTTCACGCAAATCGTGCGAGCTGACATACAACAGGGTTTCCAAATCGCGATTGCGCTGCTGGAGTTCTGCCGTGCGCTCCTGCACGCGATGCTCCAACTCCTCGTGAGATCGTCGCAATGCCTGCGCGGCCTGCTCACGGTCGGTGACGTCGCGCGCGATGGCGTACAGACTTCCATCCGTATGCGGCGAGGATTTCCACGACAGCAACCGCCAGGAGCCGTTCTGGTGCTGATAACGGTTCTGAAATTCCAGGACCGGTTCGCCCCTGCCGATCTGGCGCTCGACTTCGAGCAGCGTGCTCGCTCGATCATCGGGATGGACGAAATCGAGGAACGGTCGGCTCATCAATTCCTCGAGGCTCCAGCCTAAGGTGCGGCTGAAGGCGGGACTCAGCCGGATGAAATAGCCCTCGGTGTTGGCAATGCAGAGCATGTCCAACGACAGGTCGAAGAAACGATCGATGTCCGTCTCTGCTTGCCGACGGGCCATCAACTCGTTGCTCAGCTCGCGACGGAGCAATTGCACCTGGGGATTGTCATGTGGGGGAGGGGAGGAGAGCGGCATGATGGGGAGATCTTAGTAAAACCGCTACCATCGTTCAAGACGTCCCTGCTCACGCGAGCCGTTGTCTTGACTTCGTTGGTGCATCCCCTATACTTCCGGTCGGCCTGGCCGGATCTGCGCCGGCTGCTGCTGTTGGCGCTCACAGTGGAGGACTGCGATGCGGACGATATGTGCTGGTTGTGCCCTTGCCCTGATGGTCATCTCGGTGTTGAGTGGAATGCCGGATGCGGCGCGAGCGGATTGTGTGGACGGTGTGCGAAACGCCACGCCGGGGGAATTGGCATTCGCGGCTCGTGCGGAGGCAGCCTTGGCCGCTGCGTTACCGTCACCCATCCCGAACAGCGAGCGTCGCGGTGGACCATATGATTTCTCCCGGCCAACGCGCCTCTCATTTTGTCAGGCTGATCAGGTGGGGGCGTTTACCGTGAGTGTGGGCGGAGGATATCTGTACAAGTTTCCCAAAGCGGAAGCCGACCGTCTGTATGCCGAACGCAAGGGCATCGAGAAACAAATTGAGGATGCGGAAAAGTTGCCGCCGGATAAAGATGCCGAGTACAAGCAGTTGCTTGCCCAGATGAAGGCCGCCTACGACGCTGCGCCACGTCGCAGCCGGAAGGATCCTCCCTTCACGTCCGAGCAACAGGCTCAGGTGGATCGTGCGATGGTCGAGGGAAAGAAACTGGAGGACGCGGCGAAGAAGGTCGTCACCGACCATGTCGCAGCGGTGAAATCCCGCACCGACGTGCTGCGTGCGCAAGCCAAGCGCTTGGAATCCTACCCTCAGGAACTCGTTGTTCGTCTGGCCATGAATGTGGAACGATTCCCGGAGTCCAGCGCCACAGTGGCGACATTCGGCGCGCCGAGCGCCCGCCGTAGCGGCGGCCTCGCCGTACACAATGTGGTGGTGGCCGTCGAGGGACCGGATGGGGCTGCGCGGCACACCCTGTTCGAAGCGGTGGATAAGGCCTACCTCCAAGGGCTGGTCGGGCGGCCGCTGCCGGAGATCGAGGCGTCGAAGGCACGGGCTGAACATGCGGCCCAGGCTCCGACCCCGGGGAAATAGCTGCCGAACGCGAAACTCCTTGGTGCCCTCGCTGTCCCAGGCTACACTGGGACTATGGAGACAACGCACCAGACAGGCAGGCGGACGAGCGTTGGTATCTTCGTGGGGTTTCTGGCGGGGCTGTTCTGGTTTTTTCTGTCGTTTGCGGCCCTGTTCAACGGTGTCTTTTTCCTTCTGCTGTTGTTTCTTCCCGCTTATGCCCTATCAGGAGCGCTCCTCGCCTGGGTCTTCCGGCTCCCTCCGATTCACGCGGCGTTGTCGCTTGTCGGGTCGGCGTTGCCCTGGGTGGCCTGGTTGTGGCCCGCAACGATTTCGAGTTCCGGGTGGTTCACGTCATTGGGATGGCCCGCCTGGCTTGGTGCGGCGTTTGGAATGAGTCTGCTTGGTGCGCAGCTTGTGGCTGCCAGGCGGCGTCGCAAACCGACCGAGACAGACCCGGCTCTCGCATAGGGGCTCATTGCCGTGTCCGGCCTTCTCACCATGGTGTCTGGGTGATGAGAGGCTGGTGGGCGGCTTGATCATCCCGAGGTGCCTGGTATATCCTCCGGCTTGCAGTGAGTTTCACATTTCATTCTTGAGCGCACATGACCATCAACAGGCAGGACATTGGCATGAGCATGGCGGCGGCGATCATGATCGTCGGCCTCGCCTGAGCCTTCCTGCATTGAACCTCGTATCTATGCGGCAGAGGCCCCTGGCGGATTGAACCCCGTCAGGGGCTTTGTGTTGTGTGAGCGACACTCGCAGACCGGAAGGAGATCTCGCATGGTGACTCTGCAGGCGATCGAAGCGGCAGCCGCGCGCATCGGACCGTCGATCTATGAATCCCCGTTGGTGCATTCGAGGACCTTGTCGCGGCTCACGGGCAATACGATTTTCCTCAAGCTGGAAAACCTTCAAATGACCGGGTCTTTTAAGGAGCGGGGCGCCCTCAATCGCATTCTCACCATGACCGAGGAGGAGCGCCGTCGCGGCGTGATTGCGGCCTCGGCCGGAAACCATGCGCAGGGAGTCGCCTATCATGCGACGCAACGGGGTATTCCTGTCCAGATCTGGATGCCGCGTTCGACCCCGTTGGTGAAACTCTCCGCGACGCGCAATCACGGCGCAGACGTCGTCTTGTACGGCGACAATTATGATGAGGCCTGCCGGGCGGCGATGGACAGGAGTCGGGAGCGGCAGGCCACGTTTATCCATCCATTCGACGACGATGAGGTCATTGCCGGGCAGGGGACGCTCGGCCTGGAATTGCTGCGCCAGAACCCGACCTTGGACGTCATCGTTGTGCCGGTCGGGGGCGGCGGGTTGATCGGTGGTCTCGGGTGCGCGGTGAAAGAAGGGGCATCGGCGGTGGAGGTCGTGGGTGTGCAGACCGCGCGCCTGCCGTCGATGAGTGCCGCGCTGGGCCACGGGACCCCGGTAGAAGTCTCTGCAGGCCCGACGTTGGCGGACGGGATCGCGGTGCGCACAGCCGGCGTGCGCACCGTGCCGCTGGTGCAGCAATACGTCGATCAGCTCGTGACGGTGGAGGAGGATGAAATCGCCGCGGCCATCCTCACGCTGCTCGAAGGGGAAAAGACAGTGGCGGAGGGGGCCGGAGCCGTGGCGCTGGCGGCCCTGCTACAAGCCAAGACGGGACACCAGGGAAAGAATATTGCGGTGCTCGTATCCGGCGGCAATCTGGATGTGAATTTGCTGGCCCGGATCATCGAACGCGGCATGGTCCGGGACGGGAGACGGTTGCGTTTGCGCGTGCGCCTGCCAGACTATCCCGGCTCCTTGGAGGGGTTGACCTCCGTTATCGCCAAGGTCAGTGCGAACATCGTGGAGACATCCTACAACCGGGCACATTATGGGGTCGGGCTGAACGAGGCGGCACTCGACGTGACGATGGAAACGCGCGGTCGCGAACATGCGTCGGAGGTGCTGTCGGCGTTGAGCGGTTCCCGTTATGAGTTCAGCGTGATCGAGTAGCGAGCCAGCGACACCAGCGACCTTGCAAAGAGGAAATCAGACCGGCGGACACCTATTCGGTGATCCCGGCCGCAGCAGGCGCCCGGCCATCGTGTCCCCTGGGCCTCTATCGCGCGATGGCCTGTGGTTGGAGGGCTTCAGCGAGTTGCACATTGACTCGCACGACGCCCTCGTTGAGATTCCTGTACGGATAACGATCCGTAATGAGCGGGAGACTATCTGCCACGTCTTGCGTTGTGACGACGGACAGCGCGGGAACATAGCGGCCCGAGGCGATCTTCACGCCGATGATTTTGGCTCCGGGTTCGACGACGACACGGTTGCCCAATTCTGCGCGAAACACCAGCGCCTGCATCCCGACAAAGGTATCGTTGCCGACCCTGGCCGGTCCGTGGACCTGGGATTGGTGGGCCAGCGACACACGATCGCCGATGTACACCGAATAGGCCTTCTCATCCACCACGACTTCGTTCTCCGGGAGTTCATGGTCGCCCTCGAACGTCTCCAAGCCATGGACCACGACTCCGTCTTGCACATTGCTATCGTTGCCGATATGAATGTGCCGTCCCTCATCACCCCGGACCGAGGCGGCCGGCGCAACGAACACCCGCTCGCCAAGAGTGACCGAGCCGATGACGATGCCGAGCGGGTGGATTCTCGTGTGTTTCCCGATCACCGGTGCCTCCACTTCAGGCATGAAGGTCGTCTTGACACTGGGGCCGACGTAGCCGGTCAGGAGGAAGCCCAGCAGAGTGACGTTCAGACAGAGGGAGAGTTTCAAATAGTGAGACATGGATCAGGCTCTTTCGGGTAAAGGAATACCAGTATGGGTTGTATTGTAGGAATGTGGCGATTGTCGCCATCTGGTGCATTGTAGGATATAGCGAGGATGTTCACAAGCGCGGAGGGTGAAGTTGAACGCGCGGCGGGGGAAAAGCGCCAACCCGTGCATCGCACCAAGCGGCAACAGGGCGACAGCAGACTGTAGCATCGTGTCGACCGCCTTGAAGCGTCTCGTCGTGCCCTCGATCCAGAAGACCTCCTTCTCCTTGCTCCCGAGCAGTCGTCTCCGCCACAAACCAACGCGCCCTTCTTGAGCGGTTTCGGATTGATGCGTTTCTGGTATCGTACCGGTTCCCTTCCACACAGTTCCGGGGATGTCAGGCCGGGTTGCACAGTGGAGGGTAAGGGAAGGGGTGTGACACCATGAAGAGGGAGGAGGCATAACGGATGGAATCTTCGTTGATACGTCCCACTCCGGCCGTCATCGGAGTGGTGGTGCGAGAAGGAAAGGTGCTGCTCGTCAGAAGAAACAATCCACCCGATGCAGGCAAGTGGGGATTTCCGGGCGGCAAAATTGAGCTGGGCGAAACTCTTCGGGTTGCGGCGGCGCGGGAAGTCAAGGAAGAGACCGGGCTGCTCGTCAGCCCCAATCAGGTGATCACGGCCCTCGACGTGCTGGATCGCGACGCGCAAGGCTCCTTGCGGTTCCACTACGTATTGATTGCGGTGCTCTGCGACTGGATCTCCGGGGTGGTGGAGCCGGCCGATGATGTGTCGGATGCAGCCTGGTTCGAGATCGCGACTATCGGGTCTGGCGAGCGTCCTCTGAGCGCCAGCGTTCCGACAGTCGCGGCAATGGCGTACACGCTGTGCGGCGGACAGTAGCTCGCGCGATACGAGTCGCAAGATGTTCCGATCCTGGCGTGGATGATTGAACGGGAAGTTCTGTATCGATTGGTGATGAGCGGGCAGGGGGGCACCTGCGGCACCTTGCGGTGGCAGCTGTCAGAGTGAACTGATCGCATCGACAGTCTGGTGGTTCGAGCGTCAGTTCACGGTTCCGGTCCGCTGGTATCGTTACAACACACCTCGTTCGATCTCGTGCAGGTAGAGAAAGTGGGGGGATTTGACCCCGGCTTGTTTCCTGATCTCCACCAATTCCGGGGATTCGAAGAATCGACGCGCCTGCTCCAGCGAGGACCATTCGGAGAAATGCACGATCGTATCGGCATCGTGGTCATGGCGGAGGAGTTGGTAGCAGATCTCGCCCGCGCGCTTTCTAATGTCGGCCGCCTGGTCGAATATGGCTTTCCACGCCGGGTAGGCTTCGACCTCATGAATGATCAACACATGTGGCATGTCATATCCTTCCGTTCGCTGTTGCTAGGGTGGCAGGAGGTTGTGCTCATTGGGGAGGACCGACGTCGAGCCAGAGTCTCTCAACGGGTGTCGCCCGGGCGAATCCGCATGGGTGCGGTGACGGCCTGTTGCGTCAGTTGGCCATGGTGGGGGGCGAGTGTGGCGTAGGTCGCTTGGTGGGCGTCCTGCACGAAAAAACGATATTCTTTGCCGTACGCCGGCTCTGATGGGACTTCGACAAGCACCCGGCCGACATAGACGACGCGGCCTGCTTGGCTCTCGAAGATCAGATTGAGGTCTCCTCCTGTGCCGGACGTGCCCGTCCGATGAAAGTTCTTCATCAGATACTGTCCCGGTCGCAGGCGGGAAACGAACGGGCGTTCCTGACCGGCTATGGTGTCGATATGGTAGCGGGCGGCCGAGAAGGTTTCTCCATTCGGGTCCGTCGGCTGAATCTGCACCACATCGAACGCGTACTTCGCGGACCGATCGTCGGCCGCTGCTCCAGGGGTGGAGCCCACGTCAGTCTGCCGCACCAGTACCGAGCCGATGACGATGCCCCAGTCGGGGTCGGGTGCCGGCAGCCGTCTGCTCGACATATCGAGCGAGGAGGCGCAGGCGGAAAGAGCCAGTGTCACGAAGGCGAGCAGGACAGGGAACACGCGTAGACGCAGGCGGGTCTGGTGAACAGACAGCATGCTCCGCACTATCGCCGGTCGGGCGTCCCCAGTCAAGAGACGGCCGCCCATCCCGTCACGATGGTTGATCATAGGCTCGTCTGATCGCCGCAAGATCGGGTTTGGACATGGTTAAGATCGCCTGCATGACCCGCTCCGCCCTGGCGGCATCCTTGTCGCGCAACATGTCATTCCAGTCCGGCGATACGATTTGCCAGGAGAGGCCGAACCTATCCTTCAGCCACCCACAGGGGCCTTCTTCTCCGCCCTCCGACAGTTTTGCCCACAGCTCATCGATCTCGGCCTGGGTTTGGCATTTCACCATCATGGAGATGGCCTCGGAAAAGGTGAAACGCGGCCCGCCGTTGAGTGCCACGAATTCCTGGCCGTCCAATTCGAATGTCACCGTCATGACCGACCCCTGTGCCCGGCCGGACACCTGTGCGCCCGCTTCCCCGTAGTACGTGATGGGGCCCATCTTCGAGTTGTTGAAAATCGACACATAGAACGTCGCAGCTTCTTCGGCTTGGTGATCAAACCAGAGGCAAGGGGTAATCCGGTTCATGGGTGGTCCCTCCAACACATTGGGGTGGATGGTCCTGGTATGGGCTTCTACCATGTAGTCGAACGAGAGACGGGAAATCGACATCGAGGCCGAACGACCTGATCGGGTCATGGGCGCTGTACCGAAGGGATCGGGCGATCGTGTCTCGGCAAGCTGTCACGGGGGGAGGGGTGCGATCAAGCCGCTCATCCTCATCGCGCCACGCGACCGGCTCTCAGATTCGCCGGGATGGCAATATCGATCTTGGCAGGCCGCGGCTGGTTTCGGCTGTGCATTAATTCGACGAAGCGGTCCTTTCCGATCGAGAGGTTCAGTCGTTCATTGAACCGCTTTTCCTCGCCGATGGTAGAGGAGACCCTGCCATGATAGTCGTGGCCGGGATAGACCACTGTGTCGTCCGGCAGCGCGAAGAGTTTTCGGCGTACCGATTCGAAGAGCGTGGCCGCGGAGCCCCCTTGAAGATCCGTCCGGCCATTGCCTCGAATAAACAACGCATCTCCGGTGAAGACAGCTCCAGGCAAGACGTAACTGGTGCAGCCGTCCGTGTGACCGGGCGTCGCCAGCGCATTCAGTACGCTGTGGCCGAAGCGAAGTTCCTGCCCTTCGTGGAGAAACAGATCGGCTCCGATGACTGCGTCGGCTGCGCCACCGCCATACACGATTTGCGCGCCGGTGCGATCCTTGATGAGCGAAGCCCCGGTGATGTGGTCGGCATGCACGTGGGTTTCGATTGCGTAGAGGAGGGTCAGACCAAGCTCCTTCAAGATTCGCACATCACGTTCGACATTCTCGATCACCGCATCGATGAGGACGGCCTGGCTCGACTCACGATCCGCCACGATATAGCTGCGGCTTTCCGCCCGATCGTCGACATCTTGTGTCTCGTTCACGTCCAGCAGAATGGTCACGGTATAGGTCTGGCTTGTTGCCATGGATGGTCTCCGTCTGAAAGGGTGCGCATGCGAAGAACCTGCGCATTGTAGGGCGGCGGTGTCGGTCTGGTCCATGGTTTTATGGTGGGGCGAGGAGCGAGCGGGAGCCGGACATCACAGGCGTGTGTGGTCAGGTCGACTTATTCGCGTACCCGTTCAGGCTTAAGCACGGGTCGCCCTTGCTGCAACAGGAACCAACCGTACAGCAGCAACAGCAGCGTGAAATTCGGAACGAGAATGGCTGACTGGCTCCATTGCCACCCGTCGAACTTCCAATCGGAGAGCGGCCAGAGAAACGGTGTCGGGAAAAAGGCGAACGAATGGGTCGGAATGTCGACCAGCACGTGCAGTCCCCAGGCCCCGAGCTCCCAGATCGGGCGCTTCAGCAACAGCCAGAGTAGGGCGAAGACGGCGAGGAAAATGACGAAACTATGCGTCACATCGTAGAGATGATGCACATAGGCTGGAATGGTGGACTCCGGCGGTGTGCCATGGCTGAAATCTGGCTTCGGCGACAGACCCAGAGTGGCGGCGATCCACAGGATGCCGAACGAACACAGATCCGGCGCTAATCCGATGCCGAACGCCAGCCAGAAACTCGTACGGCTCTTGCGACCGAAGGCCAATGCACCCCACAAACCATGAGATACGATATCCATGCGACATCTCCCTCGATGCGACGAATCGTTACACGAACCGGCTTCGTTCCTCTGCGGTGGGGATGCGGCAGGCCTTGCTCTTGCCCATGAGGCGGTAACGGTGACGCGCCACGTAATCGTACACGATGTCCCGTAGCGACCGGGGTACCAGGACCAAGAGCGCGCATAACGGCCATCCGCCGGAGAGTCGCCTCGCGATCCTCAGCGCCGCAGTGGATTTCGTGAACACCTGACCCCGTTCCAGCAACAGAAACGTCTCGAAGTCCTGTATGGGCAATCCTAACAACCTGAGCAGCGCCTGCCCCTTGTCGGACTGCAACGTGGCAAAGCGAAACCGGCCACGGTCGCGTGCCATGATGAAAGTCACCCAGGCGTTGCACCACTTGCACAGGCCGTCGAAGACAATCAGCCGTTCGAGCGCCGCCCATTCGTGCGTGCCGGGAGCGATCGTCGTCATCGTGTTTCTTCAGCGGGTTGTTCCATACACGGTATTGTGAGTTGCTGTGTGGAAGAATTCCACTGGAGAATCAAAGCCGGGGTGATAGTCCTGTCACTCGACTGTCGGGGGCAGTTCCGTTGTGCCTTGGCCGACTTCGGCGAGCCGTTCCGATACTCCAGCCGACAGGAGGGGCTTTCTCCCTGCATCCCGGCGCCTGAAACCCGTACCCGGGTGACTTTGCCCGAGGGATGGCTTATGTCGCCTGGGTGGATTTCAACCGAACGGCGGCGCCGCGACTGATGACAGGGCGCGCGGGCGATTTGGCTTGGTTTCGGAAGCGTGCGGGCGGGAGGCCGAACTCACGCTTGAAGGCACGGTTGAAGGAAGGTTCCGACTCATAGCCGATATCGCCCGCGACTTCAGCCACGCTCTTGGACGTGGAGGTGAGGAGTTTCGCGGCGAGATGTAATCGCCAGCGGGTGAGGTAGCCGATCGGGGTGTCTGTCAGGAAATGTTGGAATCGTTCGGCGAGCACAGAACGGGAGACTCCGACTTCGGCGGCGAGCGTCGCGATGGTCCAGGGGTGAGACGGCTGTTGATGCAGGAGCGCCAGCGCGTTGCCCACGTCCGGATCGCGTACCCCGGCCAGCCATCCGGTCTGGGTTGGCGGTAGCTGCGCAATGTAGCGGCGCAACGTCTCTACGAATAATGCTTCGGATAACTTGGCGATGACCGCCGCGCCTCCGGGGCCGGAGGCTTCCGCATGATCGACCGAATAGCGGAGCGTATTTTCCAGCCATTGGCCCGACGGGGTATCCCGGATATTCACCTTGAGCATCGCAGGCAGCCCGGCGAGGACGACGCGGCAAAGTTGCGCGTCGCAGGTCAAATACCCGCAGATCAGTTTCGTGACTTCACCGCCACCGGCGAGTCGGGACAGTATGCGTCCTTCTGTGAGGATCTGCCGGAGTTGCTCAGATGTGTCCATCGGTGGGACGGGAGGCCCGTTTCCCATACAGTGCACATCCCCGTGCGTGAGGATGATGATGTCGCCCGCCGTCAACGGCACGGCGCGATCTTCATGCTCGAGGCGGACATAGCCCTGTCCTTCGAGCAGCAGATGGAAAATGATGATGTGACCGGATGGGGTCGGCAGGTACGCCGCCATGGTGTCGGCGTCGGGCTCTCGAACGCACCAGGGCGAGGCAAATTCACCATGGAAGAACACGGCGCCGTCGAGTTTCACGGCCTTGAGGACTTCGGACAACACGTCCATAGGAATTTCCTCGGCGAGGCCGGATGCTGAGCAAAGCCATCCGGACGCCCGGATAAACGACCTGCAGCTTAGCATGCTCCTGATAAGAGAGCCAGACGCCCTGATAAGACTCGAACCAGCCTCTGTCCTATAGTGCGACCAGACGGGACGCGGCGTCGGAAACCGACAGGCAGGACATACAGGAAGGAGGAGGCCATGACGACGAACACGGTGCTACCGGAAATGGACGGGCTGAAGACTCGTCTCAATACTATTTGGACGGCAGGGGACTACGATCGATTTTCGCGCTACATGGAAGGCGGCGCACGGGAGTTTTATGAGCGGCTTCAGATTGCGCCGGGCAGCAGACTGCTGGATGTGGGATGTGGCTCCGGCCAACTCGCGTTGCTGGCCGCCAAGGATGGGGTGGAGGTGACGGGGGTGGACATCGCCGCCAATTGGGTGGAGCGGGCGCAGGCGCGGGCTCGTGCCGAAGGGGTGAACGCCCGATTCAAAGTCGCCGATGCCGAAGCGCTGCCGTTTGAAGCGGCCAGCTTCGACGTCGTCGCAAGCCTGATCGGCGCGATGTTTGCCCCGCGGCCTGATTTGGTGGCGAAGGAACTGTTGCGGGTCTGCGTCCCCGGGGGGATCCTCGCCATGGCGAACTGGACGGCGGAGGGATTCGTCGGACAGATGTTCAAGAACGTCGCGAAATTCATCGGGCCGTCCGGCATGCCCTCACCGGTGCTCTGGGGGAATGAATCCACGGTGCAAGAGCGTCTTGGACAGGGATTATCCACGCTGAGCCTGACCAGGCGACAGTATCTCTTCAGCTATCCGTTTTCTCCTGCGGAGGTCGTGGAATTCTTCCGGCTCTACTACGGACCGATTAACCGTGCCTTTGCGTCCCTCGACGCCGAGGGGCAGGCGCACTTGCGCCGGGATCTGGACACGCTCTGGACTGCCCACAACCAGGCAGGGCCGGACTGCACGGCGGTGTACGGCGAATATCTGGAAGTCATCGGCATTCGAGCCTGAACCCTGAATGGTTTATCCAAAGGAGACGTACCATGATCAACGCAACCACAACCGAGATGGATCAGAACACGGGCCTGTACGACATGACGAATCTGGAGAAGATGAAGAGTCTGGCGACGCATGCTCCCGAGGCGATGAAGGCGTTCGTGGTGTTTGATAGAGCCGCGCTGGCGGCCGGCGCGATTCCGGTGAAGTACAAGGAATTGATGGCCATGGCCGTGGCCTTCACGACGCAATGTCCCTATTGCATCGAACTGCATACGACCAAGGCCAGGGAGTATGGCGCGTCGGAGGCGGAGATCGCCGAATCCGTGCTCGTGGCAGCGGCTTTGCGAGCGGGCGGGGCGATCACGCACGGCACCCATGCGATGAAGGGAATATGAAGGGGCTGACGGGTCGGGAGAATCGATCCGCCATCCGCCGGGACACAGTGAATGGAATATCGATGATGGATAAGGAGGCCACCATGAAACCATATCGATTGTTTGCGTTGACCCTGGGGTTGTTGCTTGCCTGCTCCACGCTGGCATCGGCGGAAATCCTGGCTCTGCTCAACTATGAGAGCAAGCCGAACCAGCCGGTGAGACGGGAGGGGATTGCGATCATGGACATCGATCCCGAGTCGGGGAACTTCGGGAAGATTCTGATGGAAATTCCGTTGCCGTCCGACCTCGTCGCGCATCACATCTTCTTCAATCGCGACCGGAGCAAGGCCTATATCACGGCATTGGGGAAACGCCTGTTGCACGTCGTGGATCTCAGAGTCTTTCCCTATCGGCTTCGCGCGATCGACGTGCCGGATTGTCAGATGGGGGAGGATCTCGCCGTGTCGGAGGACAATCGGACCTGGTACCTCACCTGCATGGGCTCGGACAACGTCATCATGGGGGATGCGCTCCTCGATCAGCCGATCAAAGCGGTCAGCGCCGCCGCACCGTCTCTCGCCACGATCCGGTATCCGCACGGGATCGCCATTCACAACGGCATCGATCGCGTCCTCGTGACCAGTACCGTCAAGCCGGATATGTCCGATGCGGGTGATTCGATCACGGTGCTGGAGGCCGCCAGCGGGAAAGTGCTCTCGACCCACACAGTGTCATCGAAGGTTTCTCCGGCCAAAGCTGCGCCTGTCGAAGTCATGTTCAGCCCCAATGCGAATCCTCCTGTCGTGCATATCACCAACATGCTCGAAGGAACGTTGTGGGCCGGGGTGTGGGAGCCGACGAGCAAGACCTTTTCGTTCCATCAGGTCGATGACTTTGGCCCCCGCCAGCAGGGCATGCCGCTCGAAATGCTCTATAACGCCAAGGGAGACCGCCTGTTCGTCACGACGGCCAAACCAGGGTTCGTCAATCTCTACGACAACAGCGATCCCCGGCACCCGACGTTTCTCAAGACGATCGCCGCTGCGGGCGGCGCACACCATAGCGTGCTGTCGCCGGATGAACGGTACCTGTTCGTCCAGAACAGCTTCCTCAATTTGGAGGGTATGAGCGATGGGTCCATCACGGTGATCGACCTGAAGGAGGACCGGGTCCTCGGGAGCATCGACACCCTGAAGGCCCAGGGGTTTAATCCCAACTGCATCATGCTGCTGCCGACTCACCCGGGCGACCTGCAGGCCAGCCTGGTTACGAACCGGTAGGGCGGGGGAGTGTCTGAGTAAGGAAAGCGCAAAGAATGCGGCGGGATTCCGATTTCCCGCCGTACTCTTCCCCGATCGGGAACCGTGAGGGAGAACATGAGTCAGCGACCAGCAGCTTCGTAGCCCGCATTGTTCATGAGGGTTCGTCCCCCATCGTCGGGCTGAGGGGTGATTCCGCCGGCCGAAGGCTCCTCGCAGCAGCGGAGCGGCGAGTGCTGCGGAAGCAAGTATGACTCATGCGGGGTAGGAGGCCTCTGCCGGACCAGGATGCTCGGACAGGGCGCTTCCTGTTTCCTTGCCGTGCACAGACACTCCCGAATATGACAGTTGGCCGTCGCCCCCGAGCCCGCAGCCTCCCAAGCCGTTCCCCCGTACATTCAGATCCACTCGCTGCCGGAAATCCGATTCCCCATGATCTGGCTGTTCGCTATAATGCGCCCGAACGTTTATAGGGAGGCCCATGATGGCATTCAATCAGGTCGGAGATTTCTGGCTGGCGCCCGGTGAATCCACCCGTATTCATCTGGCCCTCGGAGGCTTGATCAACGAAGTGGAATGGGGCGGGCATGATGTTGGCGCTCAGTGGATCATGGCTGATGGCGTCGGGATTAATCCGGTGCGGCTCATGGTCAGCGAGCACACTAAGGAAAAGAAGCCCATTCGCCGGCGCCCCGGCTCACCGAGCCCGATCGTCTATTCGGTGACCGTGACCAACATCGGTGAAGAGCTGGCGCATTTTACGATTCAGGGTGGGGGGAACGTCTAAGCCTTCCAGAGGAGATTGCACGTGAACGCAAAACGAACCATGCATGTGCTGACAAACAAAAAAGGTGCGATCGTGGGGGGCGGCCTCCTGACTCCCGGGAAGGATCACAAGGGCAAGCCGGTGCATGTGCAGATCGAGCCGATGAAAGGGCAGTCGCTGAAAGAGGTCGCGATCCCGGCTGAACTCGCTCGCTTGAAAGGCGCAGATTTCTTCGGCCGGTTGATGTGCGAGTATCATCTGCCACGGGGCAAGAAGGAACTGGTACGGAAAGCGGCCAGACGCTAGCCCGACACAGGTCCCGGCACCGGTTCGCCTCGTCAGGAAAGCACGTCAAGCGAACAGGCGATCAGGTCTCGGTCCTGCCCTGTCGGGCCAGAAGGGCTCCCATTTTTGCGGTCAGGATCGAGGGCAGGGCTATGATGTCGAACATCACGATCTCGAGCGGCAAGAGCATACCGGGACTCGGGATGAGCAGCATCCAGGTCGCTTGTGCGCTGATGCGCGCAGTCCCTAGCGCCAGGGTTTGCCTGGCTTAAGGTACGCGAGAACGGCGGACAGCACGCTGATTGCCGGAAGGCCGAATGTAAAATTGAGATCCGAATCTCATGCCTCCCGCTTGTGGGTGACGACCCTGACGCGCACCCACCCAAGAGGATGCCACCCGTCACCGCCGTCCCATACAGCCACATTTTCCGTTTCATCGGTCCCCTTCCCCCAACCAGCAGACGCGGGTTGTCTGGTTGCGTCTGATCGCTAGGCTATCGGTCTTGCCTGGTCGTGGAAGGCTTTTTATGCCATCTGACGTGGTGGCTGTGAACCAGAGGCTATTTGAACGATCTGAGAGAGCCGATTTCTTCGATCCAGGTTTAGTGCCACACCGTCCCGCCCTGCCTGTCTCCCAAATCAGCAAGGTTACGGCCTCTCGGGGGGAAGCAGCAGGAGGAGGCCGTTTGTCCGCCAGGGACCTACAAGGCACAAGCTAGCCGGAACCGGCGCGCCATCTCCTCTGCGGGGAAGGTGCGAGTGTATCGACTGGTATGTCTGCTTGCGCACGGAGCGACCTGTGCGAGTGCGCTCGAATAATCAGCGTCACTGTTGCAATACAGAACAAATCCGCATAGCCCAGGCAGGTATATAGTTTGCCTTGTAGGGAGTGAATGAGCTGTGTTCCGGTATGTGATGTCTATGGCTGACTCGCGCCGACCCGTCACTCTGCTCTCTTACGCCCTCGTCTTATTCGTAGTCCTTTCTGGACTCTGTCTCTGCCTTCTCTGCCTCGTGGAGCATGTCCTCGAAAAGGATCATGCCAACAAGTGGGCGGAGTTGTCGAAGCAGTTCAAGCCCTACTACTGGTGGCACTTTGTGACCCATGACGGGCGTGACCTTGGGTATGAACACAAGGGCCCATTACAACTGGCGTTGCACCCGTTTGCGATTTACTCCAATTTGCCCAATCAGCGCTCCGACTACTTTTCAACCGACGATCACGGTTTTCGGGGAAACGGACGCGATAGACCCCTCGACACGCACGGACGAGTGGTCTTGATCGGAGGCTCCACGGCGTTCGGGACGGGCCTTGAGAGCGACAGTGAGACGGTTGCGTCCAAGCTTGCGAAACTTCTGAATGCGGAGGTCATCAATGCCGCGGTGATCGGGCACGGTTCCGGACAGGAACTCACGTACTTGCTGACCGATTTAGTGGATACGCATCCTGATCTTGTCATCGCCTTGGACGGGTGGAATGACTATTATAAGCGCCTCGAAGTCGGTGACCCACGTCTGCTTGGGATGAACGGGTTCGATCAGATCGAGGACCAGTTGGTCGCATCGGCGCAGTTGAGTGACTCCTCGCTCTTCACCCGCTTCTCCGGTCTTCCGCGGATCTTGTTCCCGAGACTCGTCTCTCGCATACGACAGTCACGAATCGGTCTCTGGGCGGCTTGGTTTAGGCGCGAGGAGATGCAATCGCAACCTTTGGATCTCGCCGCTATCCGGTATGCCGACAACCTCGGCAAAATGCACCAGCTTGGCCGCGCGTTCAATTTTCAGTTTCTTGCGGTCATGCAGCCCGATGTAAATCGCGAGGAGGACTATCGGCAATTTCGTGCCAGGACCGAGGCTGTACTGGCTCGTCAGGGCGTGAGGGTGTTGAACCTTGGGGATCGATCGGAATTTCTTCCATCCATGTTCCTCGACACGATGCATCTTGACGGCGTTGGACACAGTCTGATGGCGGAACTCATTGCTCGAACGATTCAGAGCGAACAGCTGCTGACAAGCGCGCCCAGGACAACCGTGCCGAAGCCATCCGTTGGTCCATCGGGAAGGATCGATCGCGCCAGGTAGCAGCGCGATCTCTCGCCCCCGTATGGATCACGTTCAGAGGAAAGAGGGATCGGTGAAGGTGCGCGCTTGTGATCCGGATCCGCCACATCGTGTCTTGCTCCTCACGCATTCCCACAGAGCCGTTCAGGTGCGTCGACCATGGACAATGGAACACCTTCCTCATGCGGAAGGACGGCGATCGTTTCTACGCCTTCTCTCGGTGGAACCAAGCGGCAAGACCGGCCGACCTCGCATGGCAAAGGAAGCTACGTGTCACCTCCCGGCTGTCGGGTGACGTGCATCGGTCACAGCGTGACAAGAACCTGGAGTGGAAAAGGATGAGGAGACAGAGAAAGAGACACTCAGTGATGAGCGGCCTTGACGAGGTGCCAGAGATTCTCGGCGAGCCAACGCGAGTCCTTAAAAAGGTGCGCCACTTCAGAGGTCAATATGAACAATGCGGGATAGAACAGGTGCGGGCTGGAGTGGCTCCACTTCAGGATGTCGTCGAGTAACGGTCGGACCAGGCCGCGGCTTTTCCAGATGATGACCACCGCGGTCACCCCCAGCAGCGCTCCCGACAGGATATCGGTCGGAAAGTGGAGGCCGACATAGACGCGGGGAAAAGAGACCAGCAAGGCCGCGTGGAGAAATCCGAACAGGCCGATCACCGGAGAGACCAGCCACAGTCCGGTGGCCAGGGCAAAAAACAGCGAGGCATGGTCGCTGGGGAACGAACTCCACCCTTCCAGGAAATCAGCGGGCATCGAATAGGGGATCGTGAACTGCAAGCCGGCGGTGTGAATCGGTCGGGGTCGATAGGGCAGGGTGAGTTGAAGCAGGCGGGCGACCGCCACCGCCGACAGGGCGCCCACGATGGTGAGTAAGACCGTTTGGCGATCCTCCTCCTGCCGGGGCCCGCGAAACCAGGCCCACCAGAGCAGCGGCAGGCTGAGATACCCTTTCAGCAGGTCGCTGTCGCTGATCGTCATGATCAGACTGTCGATCGTCCAGGAGTGCTGGGCGAACTGATTGAAGAATCCGAGAATAGCGTGATCGAAGCTGTTCATCCGCCCATCATAACGTGCACTGCTCGGTTGATGAAGAGAAAGTACGTAATCGGCTGAAATCAGGGCACGCGGCCATTCGCCCGGGAGGGACAACATACGCGAGGCGGACTGTGATTGTAAATGTCTAATGGGAAGGTGGTACGGAAACGTTCTTCAATTCCTGAAGCCACACCCTTGAACTGAAGCATTGCCGGATCGGGGCAGATAAAATCTCTTGTGTGGGTACGTAGTAAGTGCTACAAGGGTGCCGACGCTGCACATTGGGCGAGGGCGAGCACAGGGGTTCTTTGTGTCTGTCTCTACAAGGGAATGTGCTGACCATGTCGTACCACATGTTGTTCAGAATGATCGTGGGTGTGGCCTGTGCCCTGCTGTGGACGGGAGTGCGTGTCCTGTCAGTAGGGGCGGCCCCCGTGACGTTTTATTTTACCGGCGAAATTTCCACTGTTACGGCGACGCTTGGGACGGCACGAGGCTTTAGCCCCGGGCACACCTTCGTTGGGACATACACCTTCGACACGACAACGTCGGATGTGGTGCCCTCACCCAGCACGGGAGTCTATCGTGGACTCACATCCTTCAGCGTGAACATGGCGGGGCAAGCCATCGTACCTTCTCAGCAGCCGATCGGTCTAAGTGATGGAATATTTGTCTTCAACAATGAAGGAGCGATCCAGGACCGGTATTCACTGTCGGCCTTCGGGACAGGGCCTGAAGTTGCGGGCTGGCAATTCCGGCAAATGCGTATTGATGTGATCGATCCGTCTCAGAGCGTGTTTAGCAACGACACCTTGCCAAGCACTCCTCCGAGTCTCAGTGCATTCGCGCAACGGTCAGCGAGTTTTGCCTTTACGAATCGAGATGCCTTGGGGAACATTCTGGGCTTTGGTTCTGTGGAGGGTAAGCTCACCTCACTCTCGCTTGTACCCATCCCGCCGGCACTCCTGTTATTCGGTACCGGCGTGACGCTATTGGCCGCTCTCCGGGCAGCCGGTCGGCGAGGCCGCGGCCACGCTCATCACTGAGCAGACGCCGGACGTACGAACGTTTAGGCGTTCTCCTTTTCCATCGAGGCGATAAAGGAATCCGCTTCCTGAATCGAGGCGTTGAGATCCTTGATCAACGAATCGACGTTGCTTTCGACGGTGACCAATTCGCTCTTGAGCGAGGCAATGGCTTGGGCGTTCAAATTATGCTTCAAGAACAGGACATGATCTTTCAGCTTCGCCAACACCGGGTCCATTTTCGCTTCCGCCCGTTTCATCGCCTTGATCAACTGCGCATATTGACCGCGCGTCTGGGTGAGTTGTTTCTGACTCTTCTGGCGGAGCGCGGCGTTGGAATACTGCTTCAGTTCGGCCGTCCATTCATCGAAGAGCGCGTCGGACACGTTCTCCACCGACGCAATGCGATCCCGCACGGCTTGTGCACGCTTTTCGCTGCGTTCGTATTCGTCGTTCAAGACCTCGTACTTCTCCTGTAGTTCACCGCCCTGGATGTTGAGCGTTTTGGTGAACCGATCGAGCGCGGATTTGAATTGTTCCTTCGCCTCCTGCTGCGCATCCCGGGCTTTCTTCACGTCGCTCACCATGAGGTCGCGCTTGTGGTACCCGAGTTTTTCCATCGTTTCATAATAGGCGGTTTGGCATCCCGATCCGGCCAGGCCGACGAGGAGCAGGGCCGAAGTCAGCGAAAGCGAGAGGAAGCCGGGGAAGCGGAAAGGCGTCGAACAGTTCATGGTGCCATCCTTCTCAATGAATGTCGCAATCCAGTGAAGCATACGTTGCGGTACTGTACCGCTCCTTCCGCATCCTTGTCGATCATCCCTTCTGTTTCCCATCCAGCAGGCAACTCACATTCATGTCACCCATGACATTGATCGCCGTCCGGCAGCGATCGAGAAACCAGTCCACCGTGAGCAAAACAGGGATGAACTGTACGGGGAGGCCCACGGCCGTGAAGACCATGGTCATGGTGACGAGACCGGCTTCGGGAATGCCGGCTGCGCCGACCGAGGCAATGATGCTCGTCAGCACGATCATCAATTGTTGGTGCATGCTCAGATCCATCCCGATCATTTGAGCGATAAAGAGGGCAGCCATGGCTTCGTAGAGCGCGGTGCCGTCGTTGTTAAAATTCGCCCCGACCAATGCGCCCATGCTGGCAGACTGTTCGCGCAGGCCTATGCGATCTTTGAGCGCCGCGTAGGTGACCGGCATCGTGGCCGTCGAACTCGCCGTGGAGAACGCCATGACCAGCGCGTCGCGTCCGCCGCGAAGCAGGTCGCCCGGGCGCACCCACGACCCGAAGCGGACGCGGACGAGATAGTAGGCGGCCTGGATCGTCAGCGCGAGCAGCACACTGAGCACAAAGACGCCCAATGCCTGGAACTGCGCGAAGCCCTCCGTTCCTACAATGCTCGCCACGATACCAAAGACGGCCAGGGGCACCACCGCAATGATCCAGTGCAAAATCTTGATCAGCGAGTCCAAAACAAGTTGGACCAGATGCTCAACCGTTCCAAGCGGGCGGTGACGTTCCTTGCGAAGGGCCATACCGAAGGCCACCGCGACGAAGATGACCCCGATCACTTTCCCGTCGTCACCCAGCGGCCCCAGCAGGCTCTTGGGCACATTCTCGATAAACGCCACGAGTGGATTGGCCGTATGTGTGGTTTCGACGGCGGGCTCTGAGGGCGCGAGCCCCGCACCTCGCCCTGGTTGAACGACGTTGGCGACGGTCAGTCCAACGGTGATCGCCACCAACGTATTCATCAGCAGCAATCGTGGAAGACGTGCCGCAAGTGGACCGCCGAGATGCGTGGTCATGAACGTGTGCACAATCGCGGCAAGGATCAACGGCGGGGCGAGCGCGCCGAGGAGGCGCAGCACCAGTTTGCCGGGTGTCGCCAGGAAGGCGGCCTGGCTTCCCAATGTGAGCCCCGCCGCGCCGCCCAGTACCACACCGATGATGATGCGTCCATACAGCGGAATCTGCTGCCATCGTGCAACCAGGCCTGTGTAAGGGGTGACGATGGCTGTGTTCTCCAGGGCATTGTCGTCCACAAACTGTTACTCCGATGTGTTCCTGTTTCTCAGAGAATGCGAAGCTGGGCTGCTGAGGCCAGCTCAGGTGTCGCCGTATAACTTGTGGCGGATAGTAGCAGATCTGATTCAGCGGAAGGGGAAATGGATGGAGGGAGCAACTCTCCTGTTGGCGAGAACGGACCATCGACTCTGACCGGAAATGATTTCCTTGAAACCCTCTGGCTAGCGATTCCGTTAATCGGGATTCCTCTCACATTTCTCACGGCCTATCTGCCGGGAAGCGGTGGCTGGTGGTGGCTCCTGCGCGTGGTCGTGACCTTCCCCCCGAAAACTAGACCATTAGTTTGGAAGTTCACCTGTGTTGAGATGGGCCCTACGGGAGGGGGCCATGACGCGGAAACGGCACACGGAGGAACAGATCATTGCAGTGCTCAAGGACGCCCAGGCGGGTACCGGAGTCCCGGAGCTC